>NZ_JBHVRW010000009.1:168174-226644 GCF_042885475.1 Streptomyces sp. NPDC058051 | reverse complement strand
GAGATGCACCCTGACACCCTGACCAGTCGCAACAACCTTGCCGGTGCCTACGAGAGTGCGGGTGATGTCGGTCGGGCCATCCCGTTGTACGAGGCCGCCCTTGCTCAGCATGTGCAGGTCTTGGGTGACATGCACCCTGACACCCTGACCAGTCGCAACAACCTTGCGTACGCCTACGGGAGTGCGGGTGATGTCGGTCGGGCCATTTCGCTATATGAAGCCACTCTTGCTCAGCGTGAGGAGGTCTTGGGTGACATGCACCCCGACACCCTGACCAGTCGCAACAACCTTGCCGGTGCCTACGAGAGTGCGGGTGATGTCGGTCGGGCCATCCCGTTGTACGAGGCCACTCTCGCTCAGCGTGAGGAGGTCTTGGGTGACATGCACCCCGACACCCTCAACAGCCGCGACAACCTCGCGGGGGCCAAGGGAGCAGAGCGGGAGGGGAGCGCTTCACCGGACGCCTCCCCCGGCTCGTAGAGCCGGGGGAGAGGGCGGGGGCCCTGCTCCCCGCAGACCGCTTGAAGCGTGCGGGACGGCAACGGCGCGGCGGTCAGGCCGCCTTGACGGACTCGACGAACGGCGTCCAGGCGGACGCGGCGATGACGAGCGCCGGCCCTCCGGGGCGCTTGGAGTCGCGGACGGGGACGACGCCGGGGTGGCCGTCGGCGACTTCGAGGCAGTTGCCGCCGTCGCCGTTGCTGTAGCTGCTCTTGCGCCAGACGGCGAACTCCTCCGCGACTTCGAGGCAGTCGCCGCCACTGCCGTTGCTGTAGCTGCTCTTGCGCCACGTAGCCAGGTGGAGATCAAGACCGATGCTGGCCATTCCGGTACTCCTCAGCCGCCTTCTCGATCAGGTCGAGGGACACCTCCGGCGGCAAGGCGGCGGCCCTGAGCCGATCGTATGCCTTGCGGTACTGCGTCACGAGCGACGGATCGTCGATGGTCTGGCCGTGATACGGGCCCTCGGTGTAAAGCAGCGGTGGCTCGTCGTCGAAGTCCATGAAGAGGAGCGGCAGCTCTGTGAGGGGGTGGGTCGGGCCGTTCCACGGAAGGATCTGTGTAACGATGCGGCCGCCCCGTACCAACGCTGCGATGTGTTCCAGCTGTTCGGCCATTTCCACTGGCGGGATGATGGAGTGGTGCACCAGTGACTCGTGCAAGACCACCCAGTACTCCGGTTTCTTGGGGTTGTCGAAGAGCCGAGCGCGTTGCATCCGGGCTTCGATCTTTGCCTCGGTCTCCTCCAGCGTATTCAGAGAGTGTGTGGAGTGGATGACAGCGTGGGCGTAGAACCTGGTCTGGAGCAGCCCCGGGATGAGCGTGCCGGACCACTGATCGATGGTCCGGGCCCGCGTCTCCGCTTCCGCTACAGGCGCAAAGTACGAGGAGTGCGCCCCCTGTTTGGCCTTCCTCACGTCCTCGCACCGTCGCTCGAAGAACCCGTCCGTCCCCAGCACCCGGTCCACGTGCTGGGACAGGTCCATGGGCATCCGGCGGTGGCCGTGTTCGATCTCGCTCAGGTACGTGATGCCGTAGAAGCTGCCGTCCACCAGCTTCTCCAGGGTCAGGCCCGCCTCCTCCCGTTTGAAGCGGAGTTCCTTGCCGTAGAACTGCGGGACACCCGCCGAGCCGTCGATCTCCTTGCGCGTAGCCACTTCTGACCACCTTTCGCGCTGTGCGTTGTGGAGTGGGAAACCCTTTCAAGGTAGAGGTCCGTGCGGCAGCGTGTGAGGTGTTCGTCACAGTGCGCAACGAAAGGTGTACGGCTCCTCATGGACCACACACAGGACACTCCCGCCTACGACATCCGCACGGACATCGGCGCCCTCCGCGCCGCTCTCGCCGCGCACGGCGTCGTTTTGCCGTCGCTCGGCGTCGATCCGCTGACCCTGGCCGGGGATACGGCCCGGCCGCCGCTGGTGGCACTCGGCAACTGCAGTGTGGTGACCGCGCGTCGGCTGGCCGAGGTGCTGCGTGCGGCGGCCGGTGGATGACCCCGCTGCCGCTCGCCGTGACCCTGTTCGCCGTGCCGAAGGCCGTACCTGAGACGCGGCGCATACTGCGGGAGCGGTGCGGGGGTGCCGACGTACCCGATCTGCTGCTCTGCGTCAGTGAGTTGCTGACCAATGTGATCGTGCATCTCGGTGAGGGGACACCGGTCACGCTCCGGGTCAGCGGCACGTGCTCCGGCCGTATCCGCGTCGAGCTGAGCGATCCCGAGCCGCGCGCCTGGCCGGCCGTGCGGAGCGCGGGAGGCGGCGACGAGTCGGGGCGGGGACTGCTGCTCGTGGACGCGCTGGCGCTGCGGTGGGGCGTGGAGCAGGGGCCGTACGGGAAGACGGTCTGGTGCGAACTGCGGGCGCCCGCCCGGTGGGGTCTGCCCGTGTACGAACCGGCGGGTTCCGGCGGGACCGGGGCAGGGCTCAGCAGCCCCGGCCCCGGCCCTTCGCACTGAGTACGGCGGTGCCGTCGCGGCGGTCCTACCGCGGCGGCAAGGGGGGACGCCGCCGGTCCGGGACCGATTCGTACGTCGGCGGGGTCGCCGCCGGGTGTGCGGCCAGGAGGTCCAGGGCCACCCGGACCGCGTCGTCCAGTACCGCGTACCGGCCCTCGGCCCAGTCGAGCGGGGTGCGCAGGGCCTCCAGGTCCGGTTCGACTCCGTAGTTCTCCACGGACCAGCCGTAGGCGTCGAACCAGGCGGCGTTCATCGGCACCGTGATCACCGTTCCGTCGCCCAGCCGGTGGCGGCCGGTCATGCCGACCACGCCGCCCCATGTCCGCTGGCCCACCACGGGGCCCAGTTTCAGCAGGCGGAACACGGCGGTGATCATGTCGCCGTCGGAGGAGGTCGCCTCATCGGCCAGGGCGACCACCGGGCCGCGGGGGGCGTTGGAGGCGTAACTGACCGGCTGGGCGTTGCGGGTGAGGTCCCAGCCGAGGATCGTGCGGGTGAGTTTCTCGACGACCAACTCGCTGATGTGGCCGCCCGCGTTGCCGCGTACGTCGACGATCAGGGCGGGGCGGGAGACCTCCATGCGCAGGTCCCGGTTGAACTGGGCCCAGCCCGAGCCGCCCATGTCGGGGATGTGCAGGTACCCGCACTTGCCGCCGCTCAGCTCGCGTACGACCTCACGGCGTTTGGCCACCCAGTCCTGGTAGCGCAGCGGCCGTTCGTCGATCAGGGGGACGACGGCGACGCGACGGGAGCGGCCCTCGCCCTCCGCGGGCCGGAAGGTCAGCTCGACCGTGGTGCCGCCCGCCGCGGAGAGCAGCGGATAGGGGCCCGCCACCGGGTCGACGGGGCGGCCGTCGACATGGGTGAGGACCGCGCCCTCCCGGATGCCCGTACCGGCCAGTGGGGAACGGGCCTTGGAGTCGGAGGAGTCGCCGGGCAGGATGCGCCGGATCGTCCAGTCGCCGTCCCGGCACACCAGGTTCGCGCCGAGCAGTCCGATCGCCCGCTGGTAGTGCGGCGGTCCCTCGTTGCGGCGGGCCGGTGCCGCGTAGGCGTGCGAGGTGCCCAGTTCGCCCAGGACCTCGCGCATCAGATCGGCGAACTCGTCGGGGGACGCGACCCGTTCGACGAGGGGGCGGTACTGGTCGAGCACGCCGTCCCAGTCGATGCCGCACATGTCCGGCTCCCAGAAGTAGGAGCGGATGATGCGGCCCGCCTCGCCGTACGCCTGGCGCCACTCCGCCGCCGGGTCGACGTCGTGCAGGATGCGGCGCAGGTCGATGTAGACCGTCGAGTCGCTGTCGCCGATCTCGGTGGCGGGGACGGCGCGCAGCTCGCCCTCGTCCATGACGACCAGGCGCGTGGCGTCGCCGCTGACCGCGAACCAGTCCAGATGGCCGACGAGTTCGGTCTTCCTGGCCTTGGAGATGTTGAAGTGTTCCAGCGTGGGGCGGCCCGACATGTCCGCCGGGTTGGCGAACGTCTCGCCGAGCGCGCCCGAGATCGGCCAGCGCAGCCAGACGAGGCCGCCGCCGCTCACCGGGTGCAGGGCCGAGTACTTCGACGCGGAGACCGGGAACGGAGTCACCCGGCTCTCCAGGCCCTCGAACTCGACCGTGACCGTTGACGGCCCCTCGCCGGTACCGGCGTCGACCACGACGTCGTCCGCCGGGTCGAGGCCGCCCGCCGCCGGGCGCCCCTCCGGGGACAGGGCGAACGGGGAGGGGGTGGCCGAGGAGAGCGGCACCAGGTAGGGGCGGCAGCCCAGCGGGAAGGAGAGGTCCCCGGTGTGGACGTCGTACACCGGGTCGAAGCCGCGCCAGGAGAGGAAGGCGAGATAGCGTCCGTCGCCGGTGAAGACGGGATTCTCGTCCTCGAAGCGGCCATTGGTGACATCGACGATCACCGGGGAGCCGGTTCCCAGGATGCGGGCCAGTTTGATCTGGCGCAGCGAACGGCCGATCCCGGGGTGCGACCAGGCCAGCCAGGCGCCGTCCGGTGAGAACGCCAGGTCGCGGACCGGTCCGTTGACGGACCGGATCAGTTCGGTGGGTTCGCCGGTGGAGGTCTCCTCGTCCGTGTCCAGGAGCAGCAGCCGCCCGTCGTTCGTGGCGATCGCCAGCCGTTCGCCGTCCGGGTCGGAGATCAGCTCGTGGACCCTGCCGACCTGCCCCGAGGCCAGTCGTCGGGGCTCGCGGTCGCCGCTGGCGCGCGGCAGATAGGCGATCTCGATCGCGTCCTCGCCGTCCGCGTCCGTGACGTAGGCGACCTGGCCGCCGCTGCCGAGCATCTCCGGCAGCCGGACCCGGACCCCCGGGGTGTCGGCGATCGTCCGGGCCGGGCCGTCGCGGTGGGTGAGCCAGTACAGGCTGCCGCGTACGGAGACGGCACTCGCCCGGCCCGTCTCGTCCACGGACAGCGCGTCGACGTTGCTGGCGGCCGGCACCTGGTGCGTACGCCGTCCGGTGCGCGGGCCGCCCAGCCGCACCTCCAGCTTCCTCGGCACCGCGTCCGGCGACTCCAGGTCGTCCACCAGCCACACCTCGCCCGCGCACTGGTACACGACGCGGCGGCCGTCGCTGGACGCGTGCCGGGCGTAGAAGGCGTCGTGGTCCGTGTGGCGGCGCAGGTCGCTGCCGTCGGGCAGGCAGGAGTACAGGTTGCCGACGCCCTCGTGGTCGGAGAGGAACGCGATCCGGCCGCCGATGAACATGGGCGAGTCGAGGTGCCCGCCGATGCCCGGGAGCAGCCGCTCGCCGTGCAGCCACAGCCGCCCCATGGCACCGCCCCGGTACCGCTTCCAGGAGGCCGGTTCGTGCGGCGGTTTGCCGGTCAGCAGCAGCGTGCGCCGCTCGCCGTCGATGTCGGCGACGGCGATGTCGGAGACCGGCCCCCACGGCAGCTTGCTGCCGGGGCTGCCGTCCGTGGACACCGTGTACGCCCAGGAGACGTGCGGGAACGGCTGGCCGTGCGAGGACACGGCGAGGATCTGGGAGGTGTCCGGCGGGTCGGGGGTCCAGCCGCAGACCCGGGCGTCCGTCGACCCCCAGTAGGTGAGCCGGCGGGCCGGGCCGCCCTCGACCGGCGCGAGATGGATCTCGGGATCCAGGCTGCGCCAGGTCGTATAGGCGATACGGCTTCCGTCGGGGGAGAACCGCGGGTGACTGACCCTGGTCCGGTCGACGGTCAGCCGCCACGCGCGGCCGGGCCGCTGCCCCTCCTCGGCGAGAGGAGCGACCCAGAGGTCGTCCTCCGCCGCGAAGCAGAGCAGATTCTCATGGAGGTGCGGGAAACGGATATACGCGACATCGTCACTCACGCCTCAATGCTTTCCGCGCACGAGGGCCCCGGCAACTTGTGGTGTGGAACACCATCGAAACGATTTCGTTTCGCTGGGTGGGTGGGGTACGGTCGAGCTGTACGAAACGGTTTCGTTCGATGGACTATTGATCGACTGATCGACGACTGTTCCGGAGTCCGGAACGAGGCAGGGAGAGGAGGTCGGCACATGGCACGCACCCGGCTCACACCCGAGCGCGAGAGCGAGCTGTACGCCGCCGTTCTCGACCTGCTGCGCGAGGTCGGTTACGACGCCCTGACCATGGACGCCGTCGCCACCCGCACCCGTTCCAGCAAGGCCACCCTCTACCGCCAGTGGGGGAGCAAGCCCGAGCTGGTCGTCACGGCCCTGCGGCACAACAAGCCGGTGTCCCTCGCGGACGTCGACACGGGGTCGCTGCGCGGCGACTTCCACGCCGTGGTGAGCCGTTCCGACGACTGCCAGATGGAGAAGGACTCCGCGCTGTTGCGGGGTCTGAGCCATGCCGTCCACGACAATCCCGATCTGCTCCAGGCCCTGCGCGGACTGCTGGTCGAGCCGGAGATGACCGGCCTCGAAACCATGCTGCGCCGAGCCGTGGACCGGGGTGAACTGCGTCCGGACCTCCCGGCGCTGAAGTACGTACCGCACATGCTGATCGGCGCTTTCGCCGCCCGGCAGCTGGTCGAGGACCGTTCCGTCGACCAGGCGTTCCTTCTCGACTACGTGGACTCCGTGATCCTCCCCGCTCTCGGCGTCTGACCGCGGTCCCTTCGCACGAACGTCCCCTTCGCGCGAACGTCCCCTCCGCACGGCCCCCTCCCCAAGCCCCACCTGACACGCCGCTCTCGTCGTCGGGCTGGTTCCTCACGCCCTTTTCCACTCACGACCTGACCGGGAGTACGCCTCCGTGGCCACTTTCCTCTACAAGCTCGGAAGGCTCACCTTCCGGCGCCGCCGCTATGTCGCCCTGATCTGGGTGGCACTGCTGGCGCTCGCCGGATTCGGTGCCGCCTCCGCGTCCACCGCCACCTCCAGCTCCTTCTCGATCCCGGGTACGGAGGCCCAGCGGGCCTTCGACCTGATGGAACAGCGCTTCCCCGGCGCCAGTGCCGACGGCGCGACCGCCCGTGTCGTCTTCAAGGCCCCCGACGGCCAGAAGATGACCGACCCGGCGAACAAGGCCGAGGTCAACAAGATCGCCGACCGGCTGAAGTCCGGCTCGGACCAGATCGCCTCGGTCACCGACCCGTACACCGGCGACGCCGTCAGCAAGAACGGCTCCACGGCGTACGTCTCCGTGTCCTACAAGGTCAACTCGATGGAGCTGACCGACGCGACCCGGGACGCCCTGGAGGACGCGGGCCACGCGGCGCAGAAGAGCGGGATGACCGTGGAGATCGGCGGTGACGCGCTCCAGGCGATTCCGGAGACCGGGGCCACCGAGATCATCGGCGTCGCGATCGCCGCGGTGGTGCTGGTCATCACCTTCGGCTCGCTGATCGCCGCCGGACTGCCGCTGCTCACCGCGCTGATCGGGGTCGGCATCGGTGTCTCGCTGATCACGGCCCTGGCGAACGTGCTCGACCTGGGCTCCACCACCTCCACCCTCGCGATGATGATCGGCCTCGCGGTCGGCATCGACTACGCGCTGTTCATCGTCTCCCGCTACCGCGCCGAGCTGGCCGAGGGCCGGGAGCGCGAGGAAGCGGCCGGACGGGCCGTCGGCACGGCCGGTTCCGCGGTCGTCTTCGCCGGTCTCACCGTCGTCATCGCGCTGGTCGGCCTCGCCGTCGTGAACATCCCGATGCTGACGAAGATGGGCGTCGCCGCGGCCGGCACGGTCGCGATCGCCGTCCTCATCGCGCTCACCCTGGTCCCGGCCATGATGGGCTTCGCAGGCAAGCGGGTCTTCGGGCGCAAGGCGCGCAAGGCCGCCGAGGCGGCGAGCGCGCCCGAGGCGAAGCCGAACATGGGCACCCGCTGGGCACGCTTCGTGCTGCGCAAGCCGGTGTGGGTGCTGCTGGTCGGCGTTCTCGGCCTCGGCGCGATCGCCGTACCGGCCGCGTCCCTGGAGCTGGGTCTGCCCGACGACGGCTCCCAGCCCACCAGCACCACCCAGCGCCGCGCCTACGACCTGCTGTCCGACGGCTTCGGCCCCGGCTTCAACGGCCCGCTGATGGTCGTCGTCGACACCAGGAACAGCTCCGACGGCAAGACCGCGGCCCAGCAGGTCTCCGACGAGATCTCGGGCATCCCGGGCGTCGTCGCCGTCACCCCGGCCCAGTTCAACAAGGCCGGTGACACCGCGATGATCACCGTCGTCCCGAAGGACCGGCCGAGCTCCACCGACACCGAGAACGTGGTCCACGCGATCCGTGACACGGGCAAGGACATCACGTCGGACACCGGTGCCGAGGTCCTGGTCACCGGCTCCACGGCGATGAACATCGACTTCTCGCAGAAGATGAACGACGCGCTGCTGCCGTACCTGGCGCTCGTCGTCGGCCTGGCCTTCCTGCTGCTGATGCTGGTCTTCCGGTCGGTGCTGGTGCCGCTGAAGGCGGCCCTCGGCTTCCTGCTCTCGGTCGTCGCGGCCCTGGGCGCGGTCGTCGCGGTCTTCCAGTGGGGCTGGCTCGGCTCGCTCTTCGGCGTGGAACAGACCGGCCCGATCATGTCCATGATGCCGATCTTCATGGTGGGTGTGGTCTTCGGCCTGGCCATGGACTACGAGGTCTTCCTCGTGACCCGGATGCGTGAGGCGTACGTCCACGGCGAGAAGCCCGGCCAGGCGATCGTCACCGGCTTCAACCACGGCGCCCGGGTCGTCACGGCCGCGGCCGTGATCATGATGGCGGTCTTCTCCGGCTTCATCGGCTCCAGCGAGCAGATGATCAAGATGATCGGCTTCTCGCTCGCCATCGCCGTCTTCTTCGACGCGTTCGTGGTCCGGATGGCGATCGTGCCCGCGGTCCTCGCCCTGCTCGGCAACCGTGCCTGGTGGCTGCCGCGCTGGCTGGACCGGCTCCTGCCGAACGTGGACGTCGAGGGCGAGGGGCTGCGCAAGCAGCTCGGCGAGACGCCCGAGGAAGGCGCGGGCGGCGGCGACGTCGAGGGTGGGCGCGAGCTGATCCGCGTCTGAGTCGGACCCTGTCCGGGCGGAGCCGCGGAGGCCCGGACAGCAGAGTCTCCGGGGCCCGCGTCTGAGCGGAGCGCGGCCCCGGACGCGCCGGTTACCTGTGGGGACGGGGGACCGGGGCAACGAGGAAGCCCCCGTGCGAGCGGCACGGGGGCTTCCGCCATGTGTGTGAGGCGGCGTGGGTTGTCAGGCGCGGGTGGTCGGCCGTGGGTGCCGTCTTGTACGGGTGTGCGTCACACGGGTGCGGGACGTGTGTCACACAGGTGCGGGACCGGCGGCGTTCTCGTCGTGTGTGCGGTGCAGGAAACGGATCAGCGGCGCGCTGTCGAACTGCACGACCTCCACGCCTTCCTTCGAGCGGAGTTCCACGACCAGCTGTGTCCGTCCGCACGGCCACACCCGGAAACCGTCGCGCTCGGCGGGGGAACGCAGTCCGCGTTCCAGCAGATCGCGGCCGAACGCCCAGTCGGTGCCGCCCGGAAAGGCGACGTGGACCGTGCGTGGGTCGACATCGGCGTCGTACAGCAGGTCGACCGGTACCGCGGGCAGATCAGGGGTGTCGTTGACGAGCCAGGCCTCGGCCTGCTCATGGATCACGGGGGGCATGGGCCGACTCCTCCAGTGTTTTATTTCGTCATCTAATGTCCCATATTTTCCTTCATGTGCACATCGGGCGGCCAACTGTGACGTCCCCGCTCTTGCAAAGGGTTTGCAACAAGGCTCTATCATCGAACGGTTCACGACCCCGTCCGCGGCACCGGATCGCAGGAAGCGGAGCCTTTCATGCATGTACCCGACGGATTCATCGACGCACCCGTCTCCGCCGTCACCGGAGTCGTCGCCGCGGGTGCCGTGGCCGTCAGCCTGCGGGGCGCCCGCCGCGAACTCGACGAGCGCACCGCGCCGCTCGCCGGACTCGTCGCCGCGTTCATCTTCGCCGTGCAGATGCTGAACTTCCCGGTCGCGGCGGGCACGAGCGGGCATCTGCTGGGCGGAGCACTCGCCGCGATCCTGGTCGGGCCGTACACCGGGGTGCTCTGCGTATCCGTCGTCCTGCTCATGCAGGGCATCCTCTTCGCCGACGGCGGTCTCACCGCGCTCGGCGTGAACACGCTCGACATGGGCGTCGTGACCGCGGTCGTCTCCTACGCGCTCTTCCGCGGGCTGCTCGGCGTGCTGCCACGTACCCGCCGCTCCGTCACGGCCGCGTCCTTCGTCGCCGCCCTGGTCTCCGTACCGGCCGCGGCCTGCGCCTTCACGCTGATCTACTGGATCGGCGGCACCACCGACATCCCGATCGGCAAGGTCTTCACCGCCATGGTCGGCGTCCACGTCCTGATCGGTATCGGCGAGGCCGTGATCACCGCGCTGACCGTCGGCGCCGTCGTCGCCGTACGCCCCGATCTGGTCCACGGCGCCCGCGGACTCACCACACCGCTCAAGCTCCGCGTCGACGGCGAACTCGTCGACGCCCCCGACCGGCAGCCCGTCGCCCCGGCCCAGCAGCCCGTCGCCCGCTCCACCCGCCGGATCCGGATCGCCGGCCTCGTCACCGCCCTGGTCCTCGCGGGCTTCGTCTCCTTCTACGCCTCCGCCAGCCCCGACGGCCTGGAGAAGGTCGCCGCCGACCAGGGCATCGACAAGAGGACCGAGGAACACGCCGCCAAGGACTCCCCGCTCGCCGACTACGGCGTCAAGGACGTCTCCGACGCCCGCGTCTCCGGCGGCCTCGCCGGAGTGATCGGCGTCGGGGCCACGATCGTCGTCGGCAGCCTGGTCTTCTACGCCGTCCGCCGCCGTCGCACACCGGACACGCCCGCAGCCGCCTCGCACCTCCGGGAAACCGTCTGACATGGGCGCCGCCACCTCAGGGCAATCCACCACGGCTGCCGCGGCGAAGCCCGCCACGGACAGCGACCGCCCACGCCCCCGGCCCGCCCCCGGCACGTACCCGGGCGCCTCCGGGCACGCTCACCGCCTCTACCGGCACGGGCGCTCGCCCGTCCACGACCTGCCGCCACACTGCAAGATCGCCGCCGTCTTCTGCTTCGTCGTGATCGTCGTCTCGACACCGCGCGAGGCGGTATGGGCGTTCGCGCTGTACGCGCTGCTGATCGGTGCCGTCACCGCCCTGGCCCGCATCCCCGCGGCCTTCCTGCTCAAGCGGCTGCTCATCGAGGTGCCGTTCGTCGCGTTCGCCCTGCTCATGCCGTTCGTGGTGCCCGGCGAGCAGACCCACGTCCTCGGCCTCTCCGTCAGCGTCCCCGGCCTCTGGGGCGCCTGGAACGTCCTCGCCAAGGGCACCCTCGGCGTCGCCGCCTCCGTGCTCCTCGCCTCCACCACCGAACTGCGCGCGCTGCTGCTCGGCCTCCAGAGGCTCAAGCTGCCGCCGCTGCTCGTACAGATCGCCTCCTTCATGATCCGGTACGGCGATGTGATCACCGACGAGATGCGCCGGATGTCGATCGCCCGCCGCTCCCGCGGCTTCGAGGCGCGCGGCCTACGGCAGTGGGGCGTCCTGGCCACGTCGGCGGGCGCGCTCTTCATCCGGTCGTACGAGCGCGGCGAACGCGTCCATCTCGCGATGGTCAGCCGCGGCTACGCCGGATCCATGCCGGTCATCGACGAGGTGACGGCCTCCCGGACCCAGTGGGCCCGCGCCTCGGCACTCCCCGTACTCGCCCTCGTCATCTGTCTGCTGGGATGGACCGTATGAGCAAGCCCCCCGCCCCCGTGCCGTCCCTGGAGGTCAGCGGCCTCGCCTACGCCTACCCTGACGGCCATCAGGCGCTCTTCGGGGTGAACCTGACAGTCGCCCGAGGCGAACGCGTCGCCCTCCTCGGCCCCAACGGGGCCGGCAAGACCACCCTCGTCCTCCACCTGAACGGCATCCTCGACGCCGGTGCGGGCACCGTCCGGGTCGCCGGTCTCCCCGTCGAGAAGCGCAACCTCGCCGAGATCCGCCGCCGCGTCGGCATCGTCTTCCAGGACCCCGACGACCAGCTCTTCATGCCCACCGTCCGCGAGGACGTCGCCTTCGGCCCCGCCGCGTCCGGACTCCGCGGCGCCGAACTGGAGGAACGCGTCGACGAGGCCCTGCGGCAGGTCGGCATGGAGACGTATGCGAACCGGCCGCCGCACCACCTCTCCTTCGGCCAGCGCCGCCGCGTTGCCGTCGCCACCGTCCTCGCGATGCGGCCGGAGATCCTCGTCCTGGACGAACCGTCCTCCAACCTCGATCCCGCCTCGCGGCGCGAACTCGCCGACATCCTCAGGTCCCTGGACGTCACCGTGCTCATGGTCACGCACGACCTGCCCTACGCCCTGGAACTCTGCCCGCGCGCGGTCATCCTGAGCGAGGGCGTCATCGCCGCCGACGACCGCACCCAGGACCTGCTCTGCGACGAGGAACTGATGCGCGCCCACCGTCTGGAGCTGCCCTTCGGATTCGATCCACGTTCCGTGACGGTGAACACCGGGTGACCCGCCCCACGTTCGACCTGCGGCGGGATGCACCATGGGGGGATGAGCGGGAGCGCGGGAACAGGTGTGGACGTACGGGGCACGGTGGCGGCCGGATTCGAACCGGTCCGGGACGCTTTCGTCCGTAACTTCGAGCAGCGCGGCGAACGCGGCGCGGCCGTCACGGTCTACCGGGACGGCCGCAAGGTCGTCGATCTGTGGGCCGGAACGCGAGACGTGGACGGCGTCGAACCGTGGGCCGTCGACACCGTGCAGATCGTCCGCTCGGCGGGCAAGGGCATCGCCGCCGCCGT
Source organism: Streptomyces sp. NPDC058051 (assembly GCF_042885475.1). NCBI lineage: Bacteria > Bacillati > Actinomycetota > Actinomycetes > Kitasatosporales > Streptomycetaceae > Streptomyces > Streptomyces sp. NPDC058051. The sequence goes on along the minus strand of NZ_JBHVRW010000009.1, from coordinate 213,952 downwards.
ACCGCTGATGCTGCACCAGCGCGGCCAGGTCGACCTCGACGCCCCGGTCGGCACGTACTGGCCGGAGTTCAAGGCCGCCGGCAAGGAACGCGTCCTCGTCCGCCACCTCCTCGCCCACCGGGCCGGCCTCCCCGCCCTCGACCGCCCCCTGACCCCCTCCGAGGCGGCCGACGGCATCTCCGGCCCCCGGGCCGTCGCCGCCCAGCGCCCCCAGTGGGAGCCCGGCACCGACCACGGGTACCACGCCCAGACCTACAGCTGGCTCATAGGCGAACTGGTGCGCCGGGTCACCGGCCGCACCGTCGGCCGCTGGGTCGCGGAGGAGATAGCCCGCCCGCTCGGCCTGGACTTCTGGTTCGGCCTTCCGGCGGACGAGACGCACCGGGTGGGCCGGATCGGCCCCGTCGAACCACCGGCCGTCGCGGACAACGGCGGCGCCCTGCGGATGCGGCCCAAACGCTCCGTCACCGAGGCGTACCGCGACCCGCACTCCCTCACCCGCCGCGCCTTCGGGGCCATCGACCCGCAGCCCGAGGAGAACGACCCCGCCTACCGGGCGGCCGAACTCCCCGCCTCCAACGGCATCGCCACCGCCCGCGCGCTGGCCCGCTGCTACGCCGCCATGATCGGCCCGGTCGACGGCCACCGGCTGTTCGCCCCGGCCACGCTCACCCTCGCCCGCACCGAGGAGTCGGCGGGCCCGGACCGGGTCCTGGTCGTCAACACCCGCTTCGGCCTCGGCTACATGCTGCACGGCCCGGCGGCCCCGCTGCTGGCCCCGGGCTCGTTCGGCCACCCCGGCCGGGGCGGCTCGCTCGGCTTCGCCGATCCCGAATCCGGCATCGCGCTCGGCTATGTGACGAACGGTCTGCAGAAGGGAGTCACCGCCGATCCCCGTGCCCAAGCCCTGGTCAGGGCAGTACGGTCGGCGCTATGACTCCTCCATCCTCTGCTGGTTCACGGTTCGACGGATACGGCGTACTCATCACCGGAGCGGGACGCGGCATCGGCGCGGCCACCGCTCGCCGACTCGCCTCGGAGGGCGCGCGCGTCCTGGTCACCGACCTGGACGGCGAGCGCGCCGGACGCACGGCCGCGGAGATACGCGAGACGGGTGCGACGGCCGAGGCGCTGGCCTGCGACGTGGGCGACCGGGCGGCGGTCGAGGCCGCGGTCGCCCATGCCGTCGCCGCCTTCGGATCCCTCGACGTGCTGGTGAACAACGCGTACTCCTGCACCGCTGACACCCCGCTCTTCGAGGACGAGCCCGACACCGCCTGGGAACGCGACCTGGACATCACACTGTCCGGCCCGTACCGCTGCGCCCGCGCCGCTTTTCCGCACCTGGTGGCCTCCGGCCGGGGCGCGATCGTCAACATCGGATCGGTCAACGGCGAGCAGGACTACGGCAACCACGCCTACAGCGCGGCCAAGGCGGGCCTGGGCAGCCTCACCCGCACCCTCGCCGGCCACGGGGGACCGCGCGGCGTGCGCGTCAACATGGTCGCGCCCGGCACGATCCGCACCGACGCGTGGGCGGGCCGCGACGCGGAACTCTCCCGGGTCAGCGGCCTCTACCCGCTCGGCAGGGTCGGCGAACCGGACGACATCGCGTCCGCCGTCGCCTTCCTCGCCTCGCGCGACGCGGCCTGGATCACGGGGACGACGCTGCGGGTGGACGGCGGACTGACGGCGGTGGACTACGGCTTCCGCCGGGCGGTTTCGGGGGAGTAGCGGGGGCGGTCGCGGAGGTGCGCCGGACCGGTGCCGCGGCCGGCGCTCCTGGTTCGTGCGCTCCTGGTTCGTGCGCTCCTGGTTCGTGCGCTCCCGGTTCGTGCGCTCCCGGTTCGTGCGCTCCCGGTTCGTCAGACGATGACGGGGATGGTCTCGGAGCGGTTGGTGGACCAGTTGGTGACGATGGGCTTGTCGACGGTGGCCGTGTCGGGGAGCTTGAGTTCGGCGGGGTTGGGATCGTCCTCGGTGGTGGCGATGATGACGTTCTCGAATTCCTTGCCGCCATTGTTGTCGGTGGTCTTGGGGTTGATACCGGTGTATGCGACGGCGGAGCCGGTGAGCTTGATGGGGTCTTCGCCACCCTGTCCGACGGGGGAGGCGACGCCGTCGGCGCCGGAGCCGAAGGACACGCTGGGGGTGTTGACGTCCAGGTAGCAGGTGATGCCGGACTTGGCCCTGGCGGTGACGAGGTAGTAGCCGCCGGCCTGGGTCTCCGCGGTGACCGTGAAGTCCAGGTCGTTGGTGCCGCAGGACTGCCCGTAGCCGCTCTTCCCGTCGTCGCCGGAGTCGGAACTCCCGTTGGACGAGCCGCCGGTGGAGGGGCTGTCGGTGGACGAGCCGCCGGCGGAGGGGCTGTCGGTGGACGAGCCGCCGGCGGAGGGGCTGTCGGTGGAAGGGCTGTCGCTCCCGCCGCTGCCGGCTGAGGCGACGGCGGAGGGGGTCGCGGAGCTGCCGGCGTCCGCGAGGTCGTCGGGGTCACAGGCGGTGGTGGTGGCGGCGAGGGCCGTGACGGCCGCGGCGGCCAGGACGAGACGGGCGGAACGGGCGGCGAGACGCGAACGCATCGTGATCTCCAGCGGCTGTCGATTGCGGTGTTTCCTGCTGACACCGATGACATTAGGGCCGAGTCGATCCTCAAACGATCCTGTGCATGTCCGGGTTCTGTCTCAGCAACCTCGGTTCCAGAAAACGGCGTCGGATTGCACCAGCCCCAGCGCAAGGGGCCAAGTGCGGCATCAGGCCCTCGGGCCGAGACCGGCATCACCCCCTCGGGCCGAGTGCGGCATCAACCCCTCAGGCCGAGTGCGGCATCAGGCCCTCAGGCCGAGTGCAGCATCAGCCCGATGCCCGCGACCATCAGCCCCGCCGCCGCGATGCGGGGCGCGCCGAACCGTTCCTTGAAGAACACCGTTCCGATGGCCGCGCCGACGATGATCGACGACTCGCGGAGCGCCGCGATCGGGGCCAGTGCGGCTCGCGTCTGGGCCCAGAGGACCAGTCCGTACGCCGTCACCGACAGCGCCGCACCCAGGAGGCCGCGGGCCGCGAACGGCCTTATCTCGGCGACGAGTTCGCCCCGGCGCCGGTACAGGGCGTAGACCGGGATCGCCAGCCCCTCCAGGATCATCAGCCAGGCGATGTACCCGAGCGAGGTGCCCGAGGCCCGCACCCCGACCCCGTCCACCGTGGTGTACCCGGCGATGGCCAGGCCCGTCGCGACGGCGGCCAGCAGCGCGGGCCAGTGCGGACGCTTGCCGGAGCCGCGGACACCCCACAGAGCGAGCCCGACGAGCCCCGCCGAGGCCACCGCGACGCCCGCCGTGGCCCAGCCGTCGGGACGCTCACCGACGAAGACAGCGGCGAGGACCGTCACCACCAGCGGGGCCGTACCCCGGGCGATCGGGTACATCTGGCCGAAGTCGCCCAGGGTGAACGAACGCATCAGCAGCAGCATGTACGCCACGTGCAGCGCGGCCGAGACGAACAGATACGGCCAGGCCCCGGTGGCCGGGAACGGGACGAAGCAGGCGGCGATCGCGCCGATCAGCAGCCCGCCCCCGGAGATCAGGGTGAAGGAGAGGAGCTGGTCCTTGATCGCGTGCGCGATCGCGTTCCAACTGGCGTGCGTGACCGCGGCGATCAGGACGGCGAGGGCGACCAGCGGCGTCACCGGGACTGCTCACGCACCTCCACCACGGTGCCGCCGGCGTGCCCGATCAACGTGGTGGGATCGAGGGGGAAGACGGTGTGCGGGGTGCCCGCCGCCGCCCACACCACGGCGTGGTCCAGGAGGCCGCGGTCGGCCAGCACCCGCGTCCTCGTGCGGTGCCCGAAGGGCGGCACGCCCCCGATCGCGTACCCGGTCGTCTCCCGCACCAGATCGGCCCCGGCCCGCTTGACCTTCCCCGCCCCCAACTCCGCTCGCACGCGCTCGACATCGACACGCGAGGAGCCGTCCATCAGGACCAGCACCGGGACGCCGTCGGCCTCGAAGATCAGGGACTTCACGATCTCGCTGAGGCCGCAGCCGATCGCGGCAGCGGCCTCGGCGGCCGTACGCGTCGCTTCCGGGAACCGACGGATCTCGACCCGCAGCCCCAGCTCCCGCAGGGCTTCGGCGAATCGGGGATGGGCTTCTGTGGTGGTGGTCTCGGGAGTGCTCATGCCCCGCACGCTAGCGAACAAGGCGCGGGGCACGCGACGGGGTTCACACGTGCGGAGCCGGTATCGGCCCACCTGGCGGAGTGAACTGGTCGGGCGGACGCCACAGGGTGGTCATGCGCCGCACGTCACCTTGATCAATTCGGGGACGTAGCGGCGGACGAACGCGTCTATCTCCTTGCGCTGGTTCTTCGTGCTCACCTTGTCCCACGAACGCTCTCCGACGGCGAACTCGGTGACGAGGTAGTCCTTTCCGCGATCCTGACAGGGAATGGTCATGAGCGCTCCGTCTTCGGCGACTTGTGCGCTGGAGACATGGGCGATGTCTGCCGCTTCGGGATTCTTGAGCCTGAGGGAACCCTCCCGGGCGAGCTCGGGCACGTCAATCTTTCCGGATTCCCGGTACACGGCGATCCTCAGAGCCAACTTCTTGTCGACGTTGACGAGGCAACTTCCGATCGAGTCCGGCTTCTTGTCGAAGTCCTCGGGGTACTGCTCGATGTTCTTGCCGGCGGGGAGGAGCGGTCCGGTGGCTGCTGAAGGAACATCGATGCCGCACACCTTGCCGGGCGTTGCATATCCGTCCGCCGACCCGGCGGAGCAACCGGCGACCAGCGCCGTGGCAGCAGCCGTTACGAGGGCGAGTTTTGTCCTTGTCATGATCCCTTGTCTGCCGGGCTCAGGGCGGGCCGTTCGCCTTCGTGGTCTCACGAACCCGCGCGCAGCACCGCCGCCACCACCGGTCCCGCCGCGTCGCCGCCGTGGCCGCCGGACTGGACGACCGCCGCGGCGGCCAGGTCGTTGCTGAAGCCGGTGAACCAGCTGTTGGACGTGGCCTGGCCGTCGACCTCCGCCGAACCCGTCTTGGCGCCCTTGTCGCCGCCGACGGAGGCCATGGCGGCCTTGCCGGTGCCCCAACTGGCGGTCTGGCGCATCATGTTGGTGAGCTGCTGGGAGACGGACGCGGGCAACGACCGGGAGGCGGTGGCGATCGTCCGGCCGTCCAGGTCCCGGTCCACGAGGATCGGCTGGCGGAAGGTGCCGTTCTTCGCGGTGGCGGTGATGGACGCCACGTTGAGCGCGTTCATCTCGATCGTTCCCTGACCGATGTACTGCGCGGCGGCCTCGCCCCCGGCGGCCTCCGGCACGCTGCCGTCCCAGGACACGACGCCGGTCTGCCAGTTCAGGCCGATCCCGAAGACATCACGGGCCTCCTTGGCGAGTGCCGTGTCGTCCTTCGTTTCGTCGATCAGCTTGATGAAGGCGGTGTTGCAGGACCGCGCGAAGCTGGTCGTCAGAGTGCCGTCCGGGATGGAGAAGTTGTCCAGGTTGTGGAAGGTGCGGCCCTGGTACATCACGTCGGGCGGGCACTCGACCTTCTGATTGGCGGAGGTGAGGCCCTTCTCGATCAGCATCGCCGCCGTCACGATCTTCATCGTCGACCCGGGCGCCTGCTTGCCCTGCATCGCCGTGTTGAACCCGGTGGCCGGATTGTTGGCGACCGCGCGGATCGCGCCCGTGGAGGGCCTGACCGCGACCACCGAAGCCTGGCTGAACTTCTTCACGGCCGTCTCGGCCGCCGCCTGCGCGTCCGCGTCCAGCGTGGTCTGCAGCTTGCCCGGCCGGCCCTGGGCGAGGGTCAGCAGGGTCTTGTTCGAGCCGCCCTCGGTCGCGCTCTCGATCCAGGTCTCGATACCCGCGGTGCCGCCGACCTTCTCCCCGTACTTCTTGCGCAGCGCGTCCAGGATCGGCCCCAGCGAGGGGTACTTCTCCTTCGTGAGCACCTTGCCGTTGTGGTCGACGGCCTCGATCGACGGCGCGGACGCCTCGCCCGTCTTGAGTGACGCGCCGTCCGTCAGCTCCGGGTGGATCACGGCGGGGGCCCAGTCGACCAGCGGCCTGCCGGTGGTCAGGCCGCGGACCACGGTCAGTTCGGAGGAGTACGACCAGGGCTTGGACTTCCCCTCGAAGGACACGGTCGCCTTCACCGTGTACGGCACCTTCGTGCCGACCGCCGGGCCCGGAGTGATCACCGCCTCGGAGACATGGGCACTCTCGCGGTAGCCCGCCAGGGCCGGTTCGGCCTCGGTCGCGTTGTTGGTGAGCTGGGACGCGACAGCCGAGTCACCGTCGGCCCAGGCCTTGAGGAACCTCTTCGACACGTCGGCGATCTCCGACTCGGTGACCGGCCCCGACTTCACCTCGGCGGAGGCGGACTTGCTGTCCGTGCCGCCGCCCCCGCCGTTCAGACCGTCCCAGATGTTGTACGCCCCGTAGCCCACCCCGCCGACCACGACCGTGAACACTCCGCCGACTATCGCAACCTTCGCTCCACTGCGCATTCCTGTAGTCCCCCTCCCCAGGAGCTCCCCTTGAACATGTTCAAGGGGATTCTGCGGGGCACACTACGGGACGGCCGGGACAGCCGAGCCGGTCGTTATCGGAATGCGATATGTGCGGCGTGGAGCGGTGATCTCCTCACATGCGCCGGTCAGATCCAGGTGTCCAGACATGCGCCGGTCAGATCCAGGTGTCCAGCCACATCCGGTCCCGCCAGGAACCGTCGGGAATCGGTGTTCCCGTGTAGATCGGCCAGAAATAGATGAAGTTCCAGATGATCAGCAGCACCAGCACGCCCGCGGCGACCGCCCCCAGCGCCCGCCGCCGTTCTCCCGACGGATCGCCGGTCACCAGGCCGAGTTCGCGTCTGGCCCCCGTACCCGCCGCCGGCCCCAGCATCGCGCCGACCATCATCGTCACCGCCAGACACAGGAACGGCACGAACACGACCGCGTAGAAGAGGAAGATCGTCCGCTCCTGGTACAGGAACCAGGGCAGCCAGCCCGCCGCCACGCCGCAGGCGATCGCCCCCGCCCGCCAGTCGCGGCGGAAGATCCACCGCCACAGCACGTACACCAGGGCGAAGCACGCCGCCCACCACAGCAGCGGCGTCCCGATGGCCAGCACCTCGCGGGAGCACTTGCCCGTCTCCGACGCCGCACAGCCGGGCTCCTCCGCCCAGAAGTACGAGACGGGCCGGCCGAGCACGATCCAGCTCCACGGATTGGACTGGTAGGTGTGGCCGGACGTCAGGTTCACGTGGAATTCGTAGACCTGGTACTCGTAGTGCCACAGACTGCGGAGCCAGTCGGGCAACCACGTCCAGTTGCCGCCCCTGCCGTCGGTCTGCGCCCAGTTCCGGTAGTAGCCCTTGTCGGTGGCGATCCAGCCGGTCCAGGAGACGAGATACGTGAGGACCGCGACCGGGACCGTCGAGACGAACGCCGGCAGCAGATCCCGCTTCAGGACCGCCGCGTACGGGCGGACCGCGCCCGCGGTCCGTCGCGCGCCCACGTCCCACAGCACCGTCATCAGACCGAACCCGACCAGGATGTACAGCCCGTTCCACTTGGTGCCGAAGGCCAGCCCCAGCATCAGACCGGCGACGAGGCGCCACGGACGCAGCCCGAGGCGCAGGTTCTCCGCGACACCGGCATCCGGGCGCAGCACCCCCTCCTCGCCGACCGGCAGCGCGGCGGCGAGGCGGCGCCGCGCCCAGTCGCGGTCGATCAGCAGAGCCCCGAACGCCGCGAGCACGAAGAACATCAGCACCAGGTCGAGCAGCGCGGTGCGGCTCATCACGAAATGCAGGCCGTCCAGGGCGAGCAGCGTGCCCGCCAGGCACCCCAGGAACGTCGAGCGGAACAGCCGCCGCCCGATCCGGCACAGCATCAGCACCGACAGCGTGCCGAGCACCGCCACCATGAACCGCCAGCCGAACGGCGTGAAACCGAAGAGCTGCTCACCGAGCCCGATGACCCACTTGCCGACCGGCGGATGCACCACATAGCCCGGGTCCACCGGGATGTGCACCTTCGACGGATCGTCCAGGATCAGCTTGTCGACGTCCTTGGGCCAGTCGCCCTCGTACCCCTGGTGGATCAGCGCCCAGGAATCCTTGGCGTAGTACGTCTCGTCGAATATCAGCGCGTGCGGGCTGCCCAGGTTCCAGAACCGCAGCACCCCGGCGACCAGCGCCACCAGCAGCGGCCCGCCCCAGGCCGACCACCGCACCAGGCGCCCGGCCATCGGCGGGGAGACACCGAGCACCGCCCACACCTGCGGACCGGGCCGGGTGTACGGCGGCACCAGCCTTTCTCGCAGCCCGATCCCGGGCCGGGGCCAATGGCCGAAGCGGCGCAGCCGCTGTGGCCAGGAGGCCGGCTCTTCACCGCGCGGTCTCACGGCGTCTTGGCCCTGCAGGGCTTCGGGCGCAGTACTCGTCACCGCGCCATCGTAGGGAACGCGTCTGTGCGAGTGCTGTCGCCCGTGCTGGGAGGATGACTCATGTGACTGGAACGACTGGAACGCTGGTACTCGCAGGAACCCCCATCGGCGACGTGGCGGACGCCCCGCCCCGCCTCGCCGCCGAACTGGAGACGGCCGACGTCGTCGCCGCCGAGGACACCCGGCGGCTGCGCCGCCTCACCCAGGCGCTGGGCATCCACACCACGGGGCGGGTCGTCTCCTACTTCGAGGGCAACGAGTCGGCCCGTACGCCCGAACTCGTCGAGGCACTGACCGGCGGCGCCCGTGTCCTGCTGGTCACGGACGCCGGAATGCCGTCCGTCTCCGACCCCGGCTACCGGCTCGTGGCCGCAGCCGTCGAGCAGGACATCAAGGTCACCGCGGTCCCCGGCCCGTCCGCCGTGCTCACCGCCCTCGCCCTGTCCGCGCTGCCCGTCGACCGGTTCTGCTTCGAGGGCTTCCTGCCGCGCAAGGCGGGCGAACGGCTCGGCAGACTCCGCGAGGTCGCCGACGAACGCCGCACCATGGTCTTCTTCGAGGCCCCGCACCGGCTCGACGACACCCTCGCGGCGATGGCCGAGATCTTCGGCAGCGACCGCAGGGCGGCCGTGTGCCGGGAACTGACGAAGACGTACGAGGAAGTGAAGCGCGGCCCGCTGGGCGAGCTGGCGGCGTGGGCGGCCGAAGGAGTACGCGGCGAGATCACCGTCGTCGTCGAGGGCGCGGCCGACTCCGGACCCGAAGAACTGGACGCCGCGGAGCTGGTACGCAGGGTGCGGGTGCGCGAGGAGGCGGGGGAGCGGCGCAAGGAAGCCATCGCCGCCGTCGCCGCGGACGCGGGGCTGCCCAAGCGTGAGGTCTTCGATGCGGTCGTCGCCGCAAAGAACGCGGCGAGAACCGGCCCGGCGGAAGGCAAAGGACTATCCTGAAAGGCAAAGCGGGAGCCGCGCACCAGGGCTTTCTGCCACGAGAAGGCCAAATCCGCTCCAACACTCGACAGGCCTGATGCGCTCTCGCCGGTGAGGGCGTCCACTGGACCACGGACACATTCTTCGGAGTGCTTGTCCAGCGGACCAAAGGAGCAGGCATGAGTGAGAGCGCAGCAACCACCGTGCACGAGGCGTATGCCTTCGCCTGCATGAGGTGTGGACACGGCTGGGAACAGGCCTACGAGATAGAGCACCACGTCGACGTCTCGAACAACCACTTCGTCATATACAAGGCCGACGGCGAACGGGTGCCCTCACCCCTCTCCACGCCGACCTGCACGAACTGTGGCGGACACGTGGTCCGCATCATGCGGCCCGGCCGCGTCTCGACGGTCCAGGAACTCCTCCGCACCCCACGGCGGACGCGGCGGGCGAACCCGGCCACCGACGCCCCCGAGGGCGAGGCCGCCGCCGTCGCACCCGGTGGCGCGGGGCACCCCTGGCACCTGTCCGATCTGCTGCACCCCTTCCACCGCAGGTAGGGCACCGGCTTCCACCGGGGGGCCACCGGTCCGGTGCTCGTACGATCGTCCTCATGAGCCGTACCGAAGCCCCGCCGCTGCCCGAACCCCTCCGGGTACCGGTCGCCGATTCGCACACCCACCTGGACATGCAGGACGCAACCGTCGAAGAGAGCCTGGCCAGGGCCGCGGCGGTCAATGTGACCACCGTGATCCAAGTGGGCTGCGACGTGGCCGGTTCGCGGTGGGCCGCCGAGACCGCCGCCGCGCACGCGAACGTGCACGCGGCGGTCGCGCTGCACCCCAACGAGGCGCCGCGCCTCGTGCACGGCGACCCCGACGGCTGGTCGCGGCAAGGGGCGCGCGAGGGCGGCGGGCAGGCGGCACTGCACGAGGCACTCGCGGAGATCGACACGCTGGCCGCACTCGACCACGTACGCGGTGTCGGCGAGACCGGGCTCGACCGCTTCCGCACCGGCCCCGAGGGCATGGCCGCGCAGGAGGAGTCCTTCCGCGCCCACATCGAGATCGCCAAACGGCACGGCAAGGCGCTCGTCATCCACGACCGCGAGGCACACGCGGACGTGCTGCGCATCCTCGCCGACGCGGGCGCGCCCGAGCGGACCGTGTTCCACTGCTACTCCGGCGACGCCGACATGGCTCGAACCTGCGCGGACGCCGGGTACTTCATGTCCTTCGCGGGCAACGTCACCTTCAAGAACGCCCAGCCGCTGCGCGACGCGCTGGCCGTCGCGCCGATGGAACTGGTCCTGGTCGAGACGGACGCCCCCTTCCTCACCCCCGCCCCCTACCGCGGACGCCCCAACGCGCCGTACCTGATCCCGGTCACGCTGCGTGCCATGGCGGAGGTGAAGGGCGTGGACGAGGACACCCTGGCGTCGGCCGTCTTCGACAACACCGCTCGCGCATTCGACTACTGACGGTGCCACGCCCCGGCGGCCGGGCGGGGACACCGCACGCACGACGGGGGCGGGGCCCCCGGCCGCGCCGCCGCCGTAGGCTTACCGGGTGAGCACCACTGAGCCCGACGCCCTCCTGGGCCCCGCAGACATCCGCGAGCTGGCCGCCAGGCTGGGCGTACGCCCGACCAAGCAGCGCGGTCAGAACTTCGTCATCGACGCCAACACGGTCCGCAGGATCGTGCGGACGGCGGAGGTCCGCCCGGACGACGTCGTCGTCGAGGTCGGTCCGGGGCTCGGCTCGCTGACCCTGGCGCTGCTGGAGGCGGCGGACCGGGTCGTCGCCGTCGAGATCGACGACGTCCTGGCGGGCGCCCTGCCGGACACCGTGGCCGCCCGCATGCCGGAGCGCGCCGACCGGTTCGCCCTGGTGCACTCCGACGCGATGCTCGTCCGGGAACTGCCGGGCCCGGCTCCGACCGCGCTGGTCGCGAACCTTCCGTACAACGTCGCCGTGCCGGTCCTGCTGACCATGCTGGAGCGCTTTCCGTCCATCGAGCGGACCCTCGTCATGGTCCAGGCCGAGGTCGCCGACCGGCTGGCCGCGAAGCCGGGCAACAAGGTCTACGGCGTGCCGTCGGTGAAGGCCAACTGGTACGCCGACGTCAAGCGGGCCGGGGCCATCGGCCGCAACGTCTTCTGGCCCGCCCCGAACGTCGACTCCGGTCTGGTGTCGCTGGTCCGGCGCACCGAGCCGATCGCCACCCGCGCGAGCAGGACCGACGTCTTCGCGGTCGTCGACGCGGCCTTCGCCCAGCGACGCAAGACGCTGCGGGCGGCCCTGGCCGGCTGGGCGGGCTCCGCACCCGCCGCCGAGGCGGCCCTGGTCGCCGCCGGGATCTCGCCACAGGCCCGCGGCGAGGCCCTGACGGTCGAGGAGTTCGCCGCCATCGCCGAGCACAAACCGTCCGGAGCCCCTGGCGCCGAGTCCGCCCGGGACACCGCCTCCGGGGACACCGCCTCCGATTCCGCCGGGGGCGATGCCTCCGGGGCCACCGACACCCAGCCCTCCGGGAGCGGCGCGTGAGCATCACCGTCCGCGTACCCGCCAAGGTCAACGTTCAGCTCGCGGTCGGCGCCCCGCGCCCCGACGGCTTCCACGACCTGGCCAATGTCTTCCTCGCCGTCGGCCTGTACGACGAGGTCACCGCCACCCCCGCCGACGAGCTGCGCATCACCTGCTCGGGGCCGGACGCCGCGAAGGTCCCCCTGGACGCGACCAACCTCGCCGCCCGTGCCGCGATGGCCCTGGCCGAGCGGCACGGCATCGCGCCGGATGTGCACCTCCACATCGCCAAGGACATCCCCGTCGCGGGAGGCATGGCCGGCGGCAGCGCCGACGGTGCGGCAGCCCTGCTGGCCTGCGACGCCCTCTGGTCCACCGGCGCCACCCGGCAGGAGCTCCTCGACATCTGCGCGGAGCTGGGCAGTGATGTCCCGTTCAGCCTGGTCGGCGGCGCGGCCCTCGGCGTCGGACGCGGCGAGCAGCTGACCCCGATCGACGTCGGCGGAACCTTCCACTGGGTCTTCGCGGTCGCCGACGGCGGGCTCTCCACCCCGGCCGTCTACGGAGAGTTCGACCGGCTCACGGCCGGTACGGACGTCCCGGAACCCGCCGCGTCCGCCGCGCTCCTCGACGCACTGCGGACCGGTGACACCGCCGCCCTCGCGGACGCCCTGAGCAACGGCCTCCAGCCCGCCGCGCTCTCCCTGCGCCCCGCCCTGGCCGACACCCTCGCCGCGGGCTCCGGAGCCGGTGCCCTGGCCGCCCTGGTCTCGGGCTCCGGGCCCACCACCGCGTTCCTGGTGGCGGACGAGGAGTCGGCACGAAAGGTGGCCGAGGCGCTGATCACGTCAGGGACGTGCCGCACCGCACGGGCAACGGTCTCCCCGGCGCCGGGCGCCACGGTCGTCTGACGCCGCAGCCGCCCGCCGCTACCGGCCGTAGTGGTAACGGCAAGCGGCGATGCGGACCTCCTCGTCCACGACTTTGTGGATGAGCCGGTGCTCATCGGTGATCCGGCGGGACCAGAACCCCTGGAAACCGTGCTTGAGGGGCTCCGGTTTGCCCATGCCCTCATTCCCGTTGCGGGCGACGTCCCGCAGCAGCGTATTGATCCGCTTGAGGATCTTCCGGTCCTGCGCCTGCCACCAGACGTAGTCCTCCCAGGCCGACTCGTCCCAGACGAATTTCACTCAGCCAACTCCCGCGCGATGCCCGCGCCGGACTCCAGGCGCTCGATCGAGGCCAGCAGACGGCGGGCGTTCGCGGGGCTCCGGAGCAGGTAGGCGGTCTCCTTCAGGGACTCGTACTCGTCGAGTGCGACGATCACCACCGGGTCGTGTCCGGCGCGCGTCACTATGACCTCCTCGCGATCGTCGACGACCGCGTTGAGGGTCTCGGCGTACTTCGCCCGCGATTCGGTGTAGGTCATGGTCCGCATGGGCGCCTCCCAGGTGTACGTACAGAATTCTGTACGTACAGAAAAGTGTACGTCTGGGGAGAGAAGAGGGACAAGGGCGAGCGGACATCCCGCCACCGGCGGCCCCGTACCCTGGGAAGTCGATCGAACCCCCGGGCAGGAGTGAAATGGCCGTCAATCTGGTCAATGTCGAGCAGGTCAGCAAGGTGTACGGCACCCGTGCCCTGCTCGATGGCGTGTCCCTCGGCGTGTCCGAAGGGGACCGGATCGGTGTCGTGGGCCGCAACGGCGACGGCAAGACGACCCTCATCCGGATGCTCGCCAGGCTGGAGGAGGCGGACAGCGGTCGCGTCACCCACAGTGGCGGGCTGCGCCTCGGCGTCCTCACCCAGCACGACTCGCTCGACCCGGAAGCGACCATCCGTCACGAGGTCATCGGGGATCTCGCCGACCACGAGTGGGCGGGCAGCGCGAAGATCCGCGATGTGCTCACCGGGCTCTTCGGCGGCCTCGCCCTGCCGGGCTTCGAGCACGGCCTGGACACCGTCATCGCCCCGCTCTCCGGCGGTGAGCGGCGCCGGATCGCGCTGGCCAAGCTCCTCATCGCCGAGCAGGACCTGATCGTCCTCGACGAGCCGACCAACCACCTCGACGTCGAGGGCATCACCTGGCTGGCCGGCCACCTGCGGGCCCGCCGCTCGGCACTCGTCTGCGTCACCCACGACCGCTGGTTCCTCGACCAGGTCTGTACACGCATGTGGGACGTCCAGCGCGGCACGGTCCACGAGTACGAGGGCGGCTACAGCGACTACGTCTTCGCGCGGGCCGAACGCGAGCGGATCGCCGCGACCGAGGAGTCCAAGCGGCAGAACCTGATGCGCAAGGAGCTGGCCTGGCTGCGCCGCGGCGCCCCCGCCCGCACCTCCAAGCCCCGCTACCGCATCGAGGCCGCCAACGAACTGATCGCCGACGTGCCGCCGCCGCGTGACACCAGCGAGCTGATGAAGTTCGCCAACGCCCGGCTCGGCAAGACCGTCTTCGACCTGGAGGACGTGACCGTCCAGGCAGGCCCCAAGACGCTGCTCACCCACCTCACCTGGCAGCTCGGCCCCGGCGACCGGATCGGTCTGGTCGGGGTCAACGGCGCGGGCAAGACCTCGCTGCTGCGGGCGCTCGCCGAGGCGGCCCGCACCCAGGGCGACACCCAGCCCGCCGCCGGGAGGATCGTCGTCGGCAAGACCGTCAGGCTGGCCTACCTCTCCCAGGAGGTGCACGAGCTCAACCCGAACCTGCGGGTGCTCGAAGCGGTCCAGCAGGTACGGGACCGGGTGGATCTGGGCAAGGGCCGCGAGATGACGGCGGGCCAGCTCTGCGAGCAGTTCGGCTTCTCGAAGGAGAAGCAGTGGACCCCGGTCGGCGACCTCTCGGGCGGTGAGCGGCGCCGGCTCCAGATCCTGCGCCTGCTGATGGACGAGCCGAACGTCCTCTTCCTCGACGAGCCCACCAACGACCTCGACATCGAGACCCTGACCCAGCTGGAGGACCTCCTCGACGGCTGGCCCGGATCGATGGTCGTGATCTCGCACGACCGGTTCTTCGTCGAGCGGACCACGGACCGCGTGATGGCGCTGCTCGGCGACCGCACGCTGCGGATGCTGCCGCGCGGAATCGACGAGTACCTGGAGCGCAGGCAGCGGATGGAGGAGGAGGCCACGCCCTCCGCCGCACCCGCGGCGGCCAAGGAGAAGGCGGCGCCGGCGACGGCCGTCTCCCCGCAGGCCGCGCGCGCTGCCAAGAAGGAACTGCAGAAGGTGGAGCGGCAGCTCGACAAGATCTCCACACGCGAGACCGGGCTCCACGCACAGATCGCGGACAACGCCACGGACTTCGAGAAGGTGGCCAAGCTGGACGCGGAACTGCGCGAACTGGTCGCGGAGCGCGATGAGTTGGAGATGCGCTGGCTGGAACTGGCCGAGGACGCCTGAGCATCGAGGTGCCCTGGGTGTGACCAGAGTGGCCTGTGGGGCGGGTGGTAGAAAGAGAGTCCGCCCGGCACAGGCGCAGGCGCAGGGCAGGCGCGGAGGCCGGACCGGTCCGCACGAAGGGGGACGTGCTGATGACCCAGCCGCCCGGCCAGCAACCGCCACAGGGAGGCTTCGGGGCTCCGTACGACCCGCCGCCGGTACCGGCCCAGCCGTCGCCGCCGCCACCCGCCCAGTCGGCAGGCCCGTACGGGGCACCCACCCCGGCCGCCGGCCCGTACGGGACACCCGCTCCGGCGGCGGGCCCGTACAACACGCCCCAGCCGCCGGGTCCTTACGGCACGCCCACCCAGGCCGCCGGCCCGTACGGCACGCCCGTCCAGCCGGGCCCGCACGACGCTCCCACGCGACCGGGGCTGTTCGACGCCCCCACGCAGTCCGGCCCGTACGGCCCCCCGGGGCAGCCGCAGCCCGGATACGGCCACCAGCCGCAACAGCCCCCGCAGTCCGGTGGCGGAGGGTTCTTCCGGGGCAGGCGCGGGGCGGTCATCGGGGCCGCGCTCGCGGTGGTGCTGCTGGCCGGCGGCGGCATCTGGTTCGCCACGAGCGGGGACGACGACCCGTCGAAGCCCCTGACGAAGAGGAGCAGCGCCCCCGCGCCGTCCCCCACGGGCAGCAAGACGGAGGACCAGGACGAGGGCGCGCACGACCTCCGTGCCGAGGCCGACGCGCTCAACGCCCAGCGCACGTCGGGCGAGGCGAAGGTCGCCTGGCTCCAGGAGGGCGGCGTCGACCTGCCGCGCAACGGCTCGGACGTGTACGGCCCCTGGTTCGTCGGAGACACCGTCGTCAAGGCCATGTTCCACACGGTCTCCGGCTACTCGGTCACCGACGGCAGCCAGAAGTGGAGCCTGCGCATGCCGTCGAACCTGTGCGGGGCGCCCTCGCAGGCCACCGCCGACGGAAAGATCGTCTTCGGCGTCCAGTCCGGCAGCGGGGACGAGGCGTACTGCGACGCGCTCCAGATGGTCGACCTCACGACCGGCAAGGCCGGCTGGCACAAGACGTACAAACGCCGGGGCGCCTGGGACGAGCTCTCCGACGTCGCGATGGCGATCAACGGTGACACCGTGACCGTGGGGCGCACCACCAGGACGAATGCCTTCCGGGTCAGCGACGGCACAGCGCTCTTCGACGAACTTCCCGGCAACTGCCAGCCGTTCGGGTTCGCCAGCGGCCCTGTGGCGATCGCCGCCACCAGTTGCCAGACGGCGGCCGACGACCACAAGGAGCAGCAGGTACAGCGGATCGACCCGGTCACCGGGAAGGTCCAGTGGACGTACAAGGTGAAGAAGGGCTGGCAGGTCGGGCAGTTCTACTCGGTCAGCCCCCTGGTCGTCTCCCTGAAACAGGAGGACAAGTGGGCGGTCGTCGTCCTCAATGACAACGGCACCTACCGCTCCCAACTGGTCGGCGGCACCGACGACTACCGGATGAAGTGCGATTCCGATCTCGTCAGCGTGGGCAAGAACCTCGACAACTGCCTCGGGGTGGCGGCCGACGACTCGGCGGTCTATCTGGCGACCAGGCCCGACCCGTCCGAGGCCAGCCCCACCAACCAGGTCGTCGCCTTCGACCTGAACACCGGCAAGGCGAAGTGGAAGGCCGCGGCCCCGGCCGGTCAGACCGTCATGCCGATGCGGACGGAGAACGGCCGGCTGCTGATGTACGTGTCCGCGGCGAAGAACAAGGGCGGCGGCATCGCGTCCCTCCCGACGACCGGCGGCACGGTGCAGATGGTGCTGCGGCACCCGGCGGCGGCGGCCACGGTCGAGCGCGGCTTCTTCGATTCCAGGGTCGCCTATCTGAACGGGCGTTGCTTCCTCGTGCACGCGAGGATCAGCGGGATCGACGACGAGGCCGAGAAGTCGATGAAGTCGATAGCGGTCTTCGGCAGCTGACGGCTTCGGCGTAACGACGGCATCACGGGGCGGTTCTCCCTTGGGAACAGGGGGCGGACCGCCCCGCTGCCCAAGGCGTTGCGGGTGGTACAAAGAAGCCCCGCTCGACTGTCGTAATGCCGCGGGAACCATGCCCGATTCGCTCCTTTCCGGGGATTTCAGGGGGTCTTGCCGGACCTCTCGCCGTCCTGCGGAATCGCGGGGGAGATCGGAACGGGCACCGGACCGCACGAAGGGGGACGTGCTGATGACCCAGCCACCCAGCCAGCAACCGTCGCAGGGAGGCTTCGGCGCGCCGCAGGGGCCGCCGCAGGGGAGTCCTCAGCCGCCGCTGCCGCCCCAGGGGCCGCCGCCGAACGTGCCGCCACAGGCGGGCCCTCCGCCGGGCATACCGCCGCAGACTCCGCCGCCGCAGGCCGGTCCGCCGCAGACTCCGCCGCCCGCGCAGCCCGGTTACGGCTACCCGCCGACGCCCGGTCAGGCGCCGGGCCAGGCCCCCGGTTACGGCTATCCCCAGCAGCCCGGACCGTACAACCAGCAGCCGGGGCCGTACGGTCAGCAGCCGGGTCCGTACAACCAGCAGCCGGGTCCGTACAACCAGCCGACGCAGCCCGGTCTCGGCTTCCCGCAACAGCAGTACCCCGGCGCACCGGCGCCCGCAGGCCCGGGCGGCGGCAACTCCGCCAAGCGCAAGCCCGCGCTGATCATCGGCGCCGCGGCAGCCGCACTCCTGGTGATCGGCGGCGGCATCTTCTTCGCCACGAGCGGGGGCGACGACGACAAGAAGCCCGTCGTGGGGAAGAGCGAGGAAGCCAAGCCCAGCGTCTCGCCCTCCGTCGACGAGGGCGACGGCAGCGGCGACGGCCGCGAGGCCGACGACGACCTCAACGCCGGTCGCCAGAAGGGCGAAGCGAAGGTTCTCTGGCTGCAGAAGAACGACATCGACCTGCCGCGCAACGGCTCGTACGTGTACGGCCCCTGGGTCGTCGGTGACACCGTCGTCAAGGGCATGTACCGCTCGATCTCCGGCTACTCCGTGGCCGACGGCAAGCAGAAGTGGACGCTGAAGCTGCCCGCCGACCTGTGCGCGGCGCCCTCGCAGCCCACCACCGACGGCAAGATCGTCATCGGGGTCGAGAACGGCACCACCGACAAGGCGAACTGCGCGGACCTCCAGATGATCGACCTCAAGACCGGCAAGGCCGGCTGGAAGAAGTCGATCAAGAAGAACGGCGTCTGGGACATGATGTCGGACATATCGCTGGCCATCAGCGGCGACACCGTGACGGCCGGCCGCACCGGCAACTCCAACGCCTACCGGGTCAGCGACGGCAAGGAACTGTTCGGCAAGCAGTCGGGCGACTGCCAGCCGTTCGCCTTCGCGGGCGGGGCCAAGCTGATCGCCGCCTCCAGCTGCCGCACCGACGACGTCGACAATCCGCAGCATCAGATCCAGGAGCTCGACCCCGTCACCGGAAAGCCCCGGTGGACGTACCAGCCGAAGCGCGGGTGGGAGATCGACCGGGTCTACTCGGTGAGCCCGCTCGTGGTCTCCCTGAAGAAGGACAAGGAGTGGAGCATCCTCTCCCTCAAGGAGAACGGCACGCTCCGCACCGGAATCACCAGTGACAAGGGCGACACGTTCGCGCCGGACTGCGGCAGCACCCTCAACATCTTCGGCAAGCCGCTGGACGGTTGCACCGGTGTCGCCGCCGACGCCAACACGTTCTACATGTCGACCTCGCCCGACTCCAGCGGCACCGCCCGTACGAACAAGGTCGTGGCGTTCAGCCTGAACACCGGCAAGACCAAGTGGAAGGCCGCCGCTCCGGCCGACCGCACGGTGAAGCCGCTGCGTATGGAGGGCGGCAACGTGCTGCTCTATGTGGAGGCCAGGTACAACGAGGGCGGCGGGATCGCCACCCTCGCACCGACCGGCGGCACGGTGCAGATGGTGCTGAAGCACCCCGCGTCGACGGCCGGGATCGAGAGCTCCTTCTACAACGAGAAGATCGTCTACGCGGACGGCCGTTCCTTCATCGCGAGCGGACGGGTCAGCGCGCGCAACGACAAGGAAGAGCTGGAGACGAAGACCATGATGGCCTTCGGCAACTGACGGTTCACCGCCCCACCGACTCCCTTTCCCCCAGAGGTACGTACGCCATGACGCAGCCCCCCCAGCCGTCCAACGAGCCGCCCCAGGGCGGATTCGGCGCACCGCAGACCCCGTCCCAGGGCGGGTTCGGTGCCCCGCAGGATCCGCCGCCGGGCGGGTTCGGTGCCCCGACCCCGCCGCCCGCCGACCCGTTCGGCCAGCAGCAGACCCCGCCCCCCGCGGGCGTTCCGCAGACCCCGCCCCCCGCGGGCCCGCCCCAGCAGCCGGCCCCGGGGTACGGCTATCCGCAGGGGCAGCCGACACAGCCGGGCTACGGCTACCCGCAGGGGCAGCCGACGCAGCCCGGTTACGGCTACCCGCAGCCGCCCGTCCCCGGTCAGCCGCAGCAGGGTTACGGCTTCCCGCAGGGCCTGCCGCCCGGCCAGCCGCCGCAACAGGGGTACGGCTACCCGACCGCCCCGATGCAGCAGCCGTACCCGCCGCAGCAGAACGGCAGCGGCAACGGCAACGGGGGCAAGAAGTTCACCACCCAGATGCAGATCATCGTCGCCGCGTCCGTCGCCGTGGTGCTGATCGTCGCCGGCAGCATCTGGTTCTCCTCCAGCGACGGTGACGACGGGAAGAAGAAGGAGGAGGCGTCCCAGTCCAGCGGCTCCACCGAGGGCAAGGACGGCGGCCAGGGCGGCGCCGTCGGAGGCGGCGGCACGGAGAAGGCGCCGGCGGACACCAAGTCCAAGCTCGCCTTCCGACTGCCCGAGCCGAAGGTCGACGACATCACCACGGTCGACGGTTCCTGGCTGACCGACAAGGCGTACGTGAAGACCGGCGTGAACGAGATCGTCGGCTACGACCTGACCAAGGGCACCAAGCTGTGGTCCATCCCGCTGGCGGGCCAGCTCTGCGCGGCCTCCCGGCACATGTCCAAGGACTACAAGACGGCGATCGCCTTCGAGGCCGGCAAGCCGACCAAGGCCCAGAAGTACCAGCCGTGCAACCAGGTCGGCGCGATAGACCTGAACACCGGCAAGATGATGTGGAGCAAGTCGGTGACCGCCGCCACCAGCGGTGACCAGCCGCTCAGGTACGAGGAGATCACGCTCAGCGGCACCACGGTCGCCGCGGCCGGCACCGAGGGCGGCGTGGCGTTCGACCTCGCCACCGGCGCCGAGCGCTGGAAGCCCAAGGTCTCCGCCGACGGCTGCTACGACACCGGATACGCCGGTGGCGAGGCGCTCGCCGTCGTCCGCAAGTGCGGTACGTACGACGACCCGCAGCTCGTCATCCAGGCGCTGAACCCGACCACCGGAGCCCCGATCTCCTCGTACAAGATGCCGCCCGGTGTCGACTACGCGAGCATCGTCTCCACCAAGCCGCTCGTCGTCGCGGCCGACGTCGGCGACACCGCCGGTGACGGCAGCGGCATCTCCGACTTCTTCTCGATCGACGCCTCCACGGGCAAGCTCCTCACCAGGATCGCGGCCGACGGCGAGAAGTACGCCGCGCGCTGCAGGACCACCGAGGTCGAGAGCTGCCAGAAGCTGGCCGTCGGCAACAACCGCATCTACGTGCCGACCGAGGACCACGAGGGCACCGGCGAGTACGGAGACACCAACGAGATCGTCTCCTTCGACCTCACCACCGGCAAGCCGACCAGCGACCGGGCCGACGCGGGCGAGCGCTACACGATGTTCCCGCTCCGCATGGACGGCGGCAACATCATCGCGTACAAGACGCCCCCCTACGACAAGGGCGGCCAGATCGTCTCCATCGACGGCGCCACCTTCAAGCAGACCGTGCTGATGGAGAACCCGGGCGAGGAGTCCGTCCGCGACGCCGAGAACAGCTTCTCCTCGGACTACTCGGAGATGCGCTACTCCGCCGGCCACCTGTTCATCTCCCAGGTGACGGTCAGCAAGCCGAGAGGGAGCTCGCTGGACGACAAGGACTACCTCGTCGTCGCCTTCTCCGCCAGCTGAGCCGTACCCGACGCAGGCCACACGGCCCTGCCGGTCGATCAATCGACCGGCAGGGCCGATCGTTTTCCGTCTGCTGTTCAGCCCTCAATGGCGCATAATCCGACACTCCGCGGGTCTTCTGCCCGGTAAGGGGTCCGGAACGTCGAACAAGCGTGTAGCTTGCCGGGTCAGGGCGGGCCGGGGGGCCTGGCCCCGCTGCTTTGGGGGTGTGCTCGATGGGCGTACGGCTCATCGTGGTCGATGATCACAGACTGCTCGCCGAGGCGCTCGCCTCGGCGCTGAAACTCCGGGGCCACCGGGTGCTCGCGGCAGCCGCGCCCACCGCGGGCGCGGCGGAACTGGTGGTCAGCAGGGCTCCGGAGGTCTGCCTGTTCGGCACCGCGGTACCCGCCGAACCCGGCGCCTTCGACCCGATCGTCCGGATCCGGCGAGAACGCCCGCAGGTGGCCGTGGTGGTGCTCGGGCCCGTGCCCAGCCCGCTCGGGATCGCGGCGGCCTTCGCCGCGGGCGCCGCGGGATACGTCCGGCACGACGAGCGCATGGAGGGCGTCGAACGGGCGATGGTCAAGGCGCGCACCGGAGAGGCCGCGGTGGCGCCCCAGCTGCTTCAGGGCGCCTTCGCCGAACTGCTCAACCCCTCCGCGGCGCCGGACGACGAGGGGCAGCGGCTCCTCCGGATGCTCACCCCGCGCGAGGTCGAGGTCCTGATGCGGGTCGCCGAGGGTGAGGACACCCGGCTGATCGCGGCCGGGATGCGGATCGCGTCGAGCACCGCGCGTACACATGTGCAGCGGGTGCTGATGAAGCTGGGCGTCGGCTCCCGGCTGGAGGCCGCGGCGCTCGCGGCCCGCACGGGGCTGCTGGACCGGGCGGCGCCGCACGGCAAGCAGGGGGCCGACGGCATCGGGTGACCCTGTCGGGCCCCGCTTGCCGTCCGGCACGTCAGCCGACGGTCAGGGTCAGCCCCGACGGCCGGGGCGGGGTCAGCCGACGGTCAGGGTCAGCCCCGACGGCCGGGGCGGGGTCAGCCGACGGCCGGGCCCGCGTTCACCGTCCGGCACGTCAGCCGATGGTTCGGCCCGCGCTGACCCGGCAAGCTGCACGCTTGTTCGACGTTCCGGACCTGTGCCCTTCCCAGCACCAGGTAGAACGGTCCGCCGTCGACGTCCCACTGGTCACCGACCGCCGGTGACAGGCCGGCGGCGAGGGCGATCGCGCCCCGATCCGGCACGCCTGCTTGTACGGACGTCATTGACGCGTATGTTTACTTGTGATTCATTGTGTTTGTTTATGTTGGGAGGAACCAGGTGAAGAAGACGGTTACGAGGCTTGCCGACGGTCGGGAGCTGATCTACTACGACCGCCGTGACGACACCGTGCGCGACGTGATCGACCAGCGGCCCCTCGGTGCCGTCTCGACCTCGTCGGAGATCCGCCGCGACCCGTTCCTGGGTGACAGCGTCGCCATCGCCTCGCACCGGCAGGGCCGCATCTACCACCCCCCGGTCGACGAGTGCCCGCTCTGCCCCTCGCAGGACGGCCGACTGAGCGAGATTCCCGACGCGGACTACGACGTCGCCGTCTTCGAGAACCGCTTCCCGTCGCTCGCCGGTGACTCCGGCCGCTGCGAGGTCGTCTGCTTCACCTCCGACCACGACGCGTCGTTCGCCGACCTCACCGAGGACCAGGCCGCCCTGGTCCTGGAGGCATGGACCGACCGCACCGCCGAGCTCGCCGAGCTGAAGCAGGTCACACAGGTCTTCTGCTTCGAGAACCGGGGCGCCGAAATCGGCGTCACGCTCGGTCATCCGCACGGGCAGATCTACGGCTACCCCTTCGTCACCCCGCGCACCGAACTGATGCTCCGCTCGACGGCGGCCCACCGGGCCGAGACCGGCCGCAACCTCTTCGACGACGTGGTGGCCCGCGAAGAGGAGGACGGCTCGCGGATCGTGCTCAGCGGCGAGCACTGGATCGCCTTCGTGCCGTACGCGGCGCACTGGCCGTACGAGGTCCACCTCCACCCCCGCCACCGCGTCCCCGACCTGCGCGAGCTCGACGACGCGGCGCGCACAGAGTTCCCACAGATCTATCTGGAACTCTTGAGGCGATTCGACCGGATCTTCGGCCCCGGAGAGCCGCCGACCCCGTACATCTCGGCCTGGCACCAGGCGCCGTTCGGTGTCCCGGGACGGGAGGACTTCGGCCTCCACCTGGAGCTTTTCACCATTCGACGCACCTCCGGCAAGCTGAAGTTCCTCGCGGGTTCCGAATCCGGCATGAACGTGTTCATCAACGACGTGCCGCCGGAGGCCGCGGCCCAGCGACTGCGAGAGGTAGCGAGCGAGTGAGCAAGTCCCAGAAGAAGTACCTGGTCACAGGCGGCGCGGGATATGTCGGCAGCGTGGTCGCCCAGCATCTGCTGGAGTCCGGTCACGCGGTCACCGTCCTCGACGACCTGTCGACCGGGTTCCGGGAGGGCGTCCCGGCCGGGGCCGAGTTCATCGAGGGCCGCGTCCAGGACGCGGCGAAGTGGCTGGACGCCTCCTACGACGGGATCCTGCACTTCGCCGCCTCCTCGCAGGTCGGCGAGTCCGTCGCGGACCCGGAGAAGTACTGGGTGAACAACGTCGGCGGCTCCCTGGCACTGCTCGCCGCGATGCGGGACGCCGGGGTGCGGACCCTGGTCTTCTCCTCCACCGCCGCGACCTACGGCGAACCGGCCACCACCCCCATCACGGAGTCCGACGCGACCGCGCCCACCAACCCCTACGGCGCCACCAAACTCGCCGTCGACCACATGATCACCGGCGAGGCGGCCGCGCACGGACTGGCCGCGGTCTCGCTGCGCTACTTCAACGTCGCCGGGGCGTACGGCAGTTGCGGTGAGCGGCACAACCCCGAGTCGCACCTCATCCCGCTGGTGCTCCAGGTCGCGCTCGGGCAGCGCGAGTCGATCTCCGTGTACGGCGACGACTACCCGACCCCCGACGGCACCTGCGTCCGCGACTACATCCACGTCGCCGATCTCGCCGAGGCCCACCTGCTGGCCCTGGACGCGGCCACCGCGGGCGAGCACCTGATCTGCAACCTCGGCAACGGCAACGGCTTCTCGGTGCGCGAGGTCATCGAGACCGTCCGCGAGGTCACCGGCCACCCGGTCCCCGAGACCACCGCCCCGCGCCGCGCCGGCGACCCCGCCGTGCTGGTCGCCTCCGCCGCCACCGCCAGGGAACGGCTCGGCTGGGCCCCGTCGCGCGCGGACCTGACCGGAATCGTCTCCGACGCCTGGACGTTCGCCCGCCGAGAGGAACCCACCGCGCCATGACCGAGCACAGCGACCCGGCCGGCACCTCCACCGACCCGACCGCCACCTCCACCGATCCGACCGCCACCTCCACCGACCCGGCCGGCACCTCCACCGAGCTGACCGCCTCCTTCACCGAGTTGTACGGGCGTGCCCCCGAAGGGATCTGGGCGGCGCCCGGCCGGGTCAACCTGATCGGCGAGTACACCGACTTCAACGACGGCTTCGTGATGCCGCTCGCGCTGCCGCACACCGCGCGGGCCGCCGTCGCCCGGCGCACGGACGGCGAGTTGCGGCTCCACTCGACCGACGTGCCGGGCGGTGTCGTCCGGCTCCGGGTCGACGAGCTGGCGCCGCACCAGGGGCACGGCTGGGCCGCGTATCCGGCCGGAGTGGTCTGGGCGCTGCGCGAGGCCGGCCACCCGGTCACCGGGGCGGACATCCAGCTCACCTCCACCGTCCCCACCGGCGCCGGGCTCTCCTCCTCCGCGGCCCTTGAGGTCGTCACCGCACTCGCTCTGAACGACCTCTTCGAACTGGGGCTCTCCGCCCCGGAACTGGCGGTCATCGGGCAGCGCGCCGAGAACGCCTTCGTCGGCGTTCCGTGCGGGGTCATGGACCAGATGGCCTCCGCCTGCTGCACCGAGGGCCACGCCCTGTACCTCGACACCCGCGACCTCACCCAGCGCCAGGTCCCCTTCGACCTGGCCGCCCACGGGCTGCGGCTGCTGGTCGTCGACACACAGGTCAAGCACGCGCTCGGCGACGGCGCGTACGCCGAGCGGCGGGCCGGCTGCGAGGCGGGGGCCGCCGCGCTCGGCCTGCGGACGCTGCGCGAGCTGCCGTACGAGGGTCTCGGCGCTGCCCTGGACGCGCTGGCCGAGTCCGGCGCCGACGAGTCCGTGGTCCGTTACGTACGCCATGTGGTCAGCGACAACGCGCGGGTGGAGCAGGTCATCGCGCTGCTCGACGCGGGCGATGTGCGGGCCGCGGGCCCCGTGCTGGACGCGGGCCATGTTTCGCTCCGCGACGATCTGCGGGTCTCCTGCGTGGAGTTGGACCTGGTGGTGTCGGCGGCGGGCGAGGCCGGTGCGCTCGGTGCGCGGATGACCGGCGGCGGTTTCG
This sequence comes from Streptomyces sp. NPDC058051, assembly GCF_042885475.1. Lineage (NCBI taxonomy): Bacteria > Bacillati > Actinomycetota > Actinomycetes > Kitasatosporales > Streptomycetaceae > Streptomyces > Streptomyces sp. NPDC058051. The sequence goes on along the minus strand of NZ_JBHVRW010000009.1, from coordinate 188,148 downwards.
GCGGCTCGGCGATCGTGCTGGTGGACGAGGAGCAGGCGGACACGGTCATCAAGTCCGTGCTGGAGGCGTTCGCCTCGGCCGGTTTCGCGACGCCCCGGATCTTCCCCGCGGTGCCGTCGACGGGCGCCCGCCGCATCGGCTGAGATCCCGGGGCCAGGACGAACCCGGTGACTCCTGACCGGGCGGGTGGCCGGGCGGTGGGCGGCACAGGGCGTGTGGTGCAGGGCGTGTGATGCGTGGTGCGCGGCGCACGGCGGGATGGTGCGCGGCGCACGGTGGGTGGTGCGCGGCGCGTGATGCGCGGGCGAACCGGCCGGGTTGCCGCCGCACGGGCGCCGGCTCACCAGGGTGTGCCGCTCTTTGTCCCTTTCTGTCGCACGACGGAACAAGTGCCACAGCCTATGGAGCACAGCCTTTCAGTTCTGAGAATTGCCCTCGGTACCGGCGCCCCGGCCTTACCCTGATGCACAGCACCGGTGGGGGCCGGTGCTGATTCAGGGGTACGAGACAGTCGGGTACGGCGCCCGGGGCGGGTTGCGGTCCACACACGGCGGCGGCCGTGGGACCGCGGTCCATCTCCCCGATCCGGGCGGCCGTACCCGCGCCGTTGCGGCCCTTCCGCGGGCCTGGGGTGGCCCAGCAACAGCACGGCATGGGGGTGCCTGTGGTTCGTATCCGGGTTCTCGTAGTCGATGACCATCGCATTTTCGCCGAGTCTCTCGCAGCGGCGCTCGCGGCCGAGCCGGATGTCGATGTGGCGGCGGCGGGCAGCGGCCCCGCCGCGCTGCGGTGTCTGGAACGGGCAGCCGCGGAGGGGCGAGGCTATGACGTCATACTCGTCGATGCCGAACTGGGCGTCCTGACCGCTGCCGCAGGCCGCCAGGCTCCGGTTCCGGCCCCCCGCAGCGGGGAGGGCGGCCCGATGGACGGCATCTCGCTGGTCGCCGGGGTCCGTTCGGTCCGGCCCTCCGTGCACACGGTGGTGCTCGCCGAGAAGGACGATCCGCTCCGGGCCGCCCTGGCGCTCCAGGCCGGGGCCTCGGGCTGGGTCGCCAAGGACTGCTCGCTGCAACGACTGCTCCTGGTCATCCGCGGAGTGCTGCGGGGCGAGACGCATCTGCCCCCGGCCCTGCTCACGGGCGTGCTCAGGGAGCTGACGGCGGCCCGCAAGCACCGCACCGAGAGCGAGGAACTGGTCGAGTCGCTGACCCCGCGCGAGCGCGAGGTGCTGCGCTGCATGGTGGCCGGCCTGGGACGCAAGGCGGTGGCGGAGCGGCTCTACCTCTCGCCGCACACGGTGCGTACGCATATGCAGAACGTGCTGGGCAAGCTGGGGGTGCACTCGACGCTGGCCGCGGTCGCCCTGGCCCGGCGGGCGGGCGTCGGGCCCGCGGACGCGGAACCGGGCCGGGTGCTGGTGCCGTGACCGGAAGAGTCCACCGGCTCGCGACGCCCGGCACGGCACCTCGCCGCGGCGTCGCCCCGCCCGGCTACGTCCCGTAGGAAGGCGATCCTGTGCCGTCCGGCGCGCCGCGCCGGACGCCGCGCGCTTCCCGGCCCCCGGTGCTCAGCCGGGAATGTTGTCGAACGGGGCGGTCAACTGGCGTAGCAGGCCCGCCAGTTCACTGCGCTGCCGGTCGGAGAGCTCGCTCAGAATGGCCCGCTCCTGGGCGAGCAGGCCGGCCAGCGACTGGTCGGCCTTGTCGCGCCCCTCGGCGGTGAGCCGGACCAGGACGCCCCGGCGGTCGCTGGGGTCGGGAAGCCGCTCGACGAGGTTCTTCTTGGTCAGCCGGTCGATGCGGTTGGTCATGGTCCCCGAGGTGACCAGGGTCTGGGTGAGCAACTGGCCCGGGGAGAGCTGGTACGGGGCGCCGGCGCGGCGCAGCGACGTCAGTACGTCGAACTCCCACGGCTCCAGATGGTGCTCGGCGAAGGCGATGCGGCGGGCCCGGTCCAGGTGGCGGGCCAGGCGGGAGACGCGGCTGAGCACCTCGAGCGGTTCCACGTCGAGGTCGGGGCGCTCGCGGCGCCATGCAGCGACCAGTCGGTCGACCTCGTCCTCCATGTGGATCAGTGTAGAGGGTCTGTCGACATGAAGTCTCTTGAATTCGAGTGTCTTGACATCAAGATAATTATGACGTGATCCTGAACCCATGACCGCACCCACCTGGGATCCGCAGCAGTACCTGCGCCACGCGGACCATCGCACCCGCCCCTTCCTCGACCTCCTGGCCCGCGTCGCCGAACCCCCGGCCGCTCCCGCCCCCCGTGTCGCCGACCTCGGCTGCGGGGCGGGAAACGTCACCGCCCTGATCGCCGCCCGCTGGCCGCGGGCCCGGATCACCGGCTACGACAACTCCCCGCAGATGCTGGAGCGGGCCCGCGCCCACGCCGGCCCGCTCCTCGACTTCGCCGAGGCCGACGCCGCGACCTGGACCCCCGCGGAGCCGTACGACCTGATCGTCTCCAACGCCCTGCTCCAGTGGGTTCCGGGCCACACCGCCCGCTTCCCGGCCTGGCTGGACGCGATCACCCCCGGCGGCACGTTCGCCTTCCAGGTCCCCGGCAACTTCGACCAGCCCAGCCACGCCCTGATGCGGGAACTCGCCGAGTCCCCGCGCTGGCGGTCCCGGCTGGCCGGCACACTGCGCCACGCCGACGCGGTGCTCAGTCCCGCCGCCTACCTCGACGCACTGACGGCTCCCGGCATCTCGGCGGACGTCTGGGAGACCACGTACCTGCACCTCCTGCCCGGCGAGGACCCGGTACTCGACTGGGTGAAGGGCACCGGCCTGCGCCCCGTCCTCACCGCCCTGGCCGACGATCCCGAGGCACGCGAGGTGTTCCTCGCCGCATACCGCGACCTGCTCCGCACCGCCTACCCCGAAGGCCCGCACGGCACCGTCCTCCCGTTCCGCCGCATCTTCGCGGTGGCCCGCAAGGAGGAGCGGTGATCACCGCTGTCGACCACGTCCGACCGGCGGCCCCGGCAGGGCCGGAGGACGCCCTGCGCGCGTCTGCGCGGACGCCGTCGGCAACCGGCTGGAGTCCCTGGAACCGGTGGAGTCCTGGAGCCGCGCGGAATGACCGGCGTCAGAGCCGGTCGAGCGCGTCCAGCGTGATGTCGATGTCGATCGGGAACGGGACACCGGTCTTCAGCCGGTCGTGGTGGATCCCGGTCAGCGCGTACGCCTTGGACAGCGGATCCAGCTCATAGACCCGCACCACCGGGTGCTGATCCGTACCCGCCATGTCCACCAGCCAGAAGTTCGGGATACCGGCCGCCGCGTACTTCTGCGGCTTGGCATCACGGTCACGGGCCTCGGAGTCGGGGGAGACGACCTCGACAGCGAGGAGGACATCGGCGGCCTGGAAGCGGGTCTGGTCAAGGTCGGTGACGGCGTCGGCGCGAACGACGGAGATGTCCGGCTCGGGGCCGTTGCGCCGGTCGAGGACCACGGTCATTTCGCGCTCCGCCTTCAGATTCACCGGGACAGTGGCGCGCAGACCGTTCATCAGAAGATCGATCATCTTGGCGTGGAAACGCCGCTGTGGACTCACAAAAACCAGGCTCCCGTCGAGCAGTTCCGTGTGCGGCGGGAGATCGGGCAGGGTGAACAGGTCGTCCACCGTGTATCCGTCCTGGGGCGGCACCGGCCAGCGGGAGCTGTGCGCGGTGATCGGCTCGGCGGTCATGGTTCCTCCCATGGACGGGATTCTTGGCCCTACCGACCACGGTACGGGCCGTTTCCCCGTCCCGTCATCACAACGAGTGACCGCGCCCGGTTCAGCTCTTGCGGTGCCCTATCAGCCGCGGCTTCGACTCCAGGTTCTCCAGGCCGTGCCACGCCAGGTTCACCAGATGAGCCGCGACCTCCGCCTTCTTCGGCCTGCGGGCGTTGACCCACCACTGCCCGGTCAGCGCCACCATCCCGACCAGCGCCTGGGCATACAGCGGAGCCAGCTTCGGGTCGAAACCGCGAGCCTTGAACTCCAGCCCCAGAATGTCCTCCACCTGGGTGGCGATATCGCTGATGAGAGAGGCGAAGGTGCCCGTCGACTGGGCGACGGGCGAATCACGGACCAGGATGCGGAAGCCGTCCGTGTACGTCTCGATGTAGTCGAGCAGCGCGAACGCGGCCTGCTCCAGCAGCTCACGGGGATGACCGGCGGTCAGCGCACCCGTGACCATGTCGAGGAGCTGGCGCATCTCGCGGTCGACCACCACGGCGTAGAGGCCCTCCTTGCCGCCGAAGTGCTCGTACACCACCGGCTTGGAGACACCGGCCCGGGCCGCGATCTCCTCGACCGAGGTGCCCTCGAAGCCCTTGTCGGCGAAGAGGGTGCGGCCGATGTCCAGCAACTGCTCGCGGCGTTCCTTGCCGGTCATCCGCACCCGGCGGGTGCGCCGGGCGGAGGAAGGACGGTTGTTCTCGCTGCTGGTACTGGAGTCGGTCGCCACGTCGACAATCATGCCGCGTCGGCACGCGCGCGGTCGCGCCGGGAGCCGATCCGGCGGGAGTCGACCCGGGCCGAGTCCGGCCAGCGCACATCGGACGCCCAGCCCAGCATCTCGAACCAGCGGATCAGCCGGGCGCTCGAATCGATCTGGCCCCTCAGCACGCCGTGGCGCGCACTCGTCGGGTCCGCGTGGTGCAGGTTGTGCCAGGACTCGCCGCAGGACAGGACCGCGAGCCACCACACATTCCCGGACCGGTCACGGGACCTGAACGGGCGCTTGCCGACCGCGTGGCAGATCGAGTTGATCGACCAGGTGACGTGGTGCAGCAGGGCGACCCGTACGAGAGAGCCCCAGAAGAAAGCGGTCGCCGCACCCCACCACGACATCGTCACCAGACCACCGACCAGCGGCGGCAGCAGCAGCGACACGGCCGTGAACGTGAGGAAGTGGCGGGAGATCCCGCGGATCGCCGGGTCCTTGATCAGGTCCGGCGCGTACTTCTGCTGCGGCGTCTGCTCCTCATCGAACATCCAGCCGATGTGAGCCCACCACAGGCCCTTCAGCAGAGCCGGAAAGGTCTCGCCGAACCGCCACGGCGAATGCGGATCGCCCTCCGCGTCGGAGAACCGGTGATGCTTGCGGTGATCGGCCACCCAGCGCACCACGGGGCCCTCCACGGCCAGCGAACCCGCGACGGCCAGCGCGATGCGCAACGGGCGCTTCGCCTTGAACGAACCATGCGTGAAGTAACGGTGGAAGCCGATCGTGATGCCGTGGCAGCCGATGAAGTACATCGCCACGAGCAGACCCAGATCGAGCCAGCTCACACCCCGGCCCCAGGCCAGCGGCACCGCCGCGACCAGCGCCACGAACGGCACCACGATGAACAGCAGAAGGGCGATCTGCTCGATCGACCGCTTGTTGTCCCCGCCGAGCGTGGCGGGGGGAAGGACCTGACCGTCGGCCGCCGATCGCTGGGCGTCGTCGATCACGGCGGGACTGGAATTCATGGGGAGTCCCCTGGGGATGAGGAGTACGACGGACAGCCCTGGCTACGGTTCCGTAACCTACGGCTACGTAAGTATGGCAGCGCACAGGCCCACCGCACGAGAGCACGACGGGCCGCCCACGAACGGGAAACCCGAACGGGGCGCGAGCGGTGCCGAAGGAGTGGACACCTATCCTGGTGGGGTCGGACAGCGCGGTCCGCACTCTGCCTTCCCCGGGGTGCTGCCGGCACCACAGCCGGCCGCGGCCCCGGAGAACACGCCCACCCGTCTCCCACCACCACCCTTGTTGGGAGTCGCTGAGCGACGCACCTCCTCATTCACTGCAAGGAGCCGCACACTGTGAGCAGTGCCGACCAGACCCCCGCCGCCAGCCCCGAGCTTCGCGCCGACATCCGCCGCCTCGGTGACCTGCTGGGCGAAACCCTCGTACGCCAGGAGAGCCAGGAACTCCTCGACCTCGTCGAACGAGTCCGCGCCCTGACCCGCACCGACGGCGAGGCCGCCGCCGCCCTCCTCGGCGAGACCGACCTGGAGACCGCCGCGCAGCTCGTGCGCGCCTTCTCCACCTACTTCCACCTCGCCAACGTCACCGAGCAGGTCCACCGCGCCCACGAGATGCGGGACCGGCGCGCCGCCGAAGGCGGCCTCCTCGCCCGCACCGCCGACCGCCTGAAGGACGCCGACCCCGCCCACCTGCGCGAGACCGTCAAGAACCTCAACGTGCGCCCCGTCTTCACCGCGCACCCCACCGAGGCCGCCCGGCGCTCCGTACTGAACAAGCTCCGCCGCATCGCCGAACTGCTGGAAACACCCGTCATCGACGCCGACCGGCGCCGCCAGGACCTCCGGCTCGCCGAGAACATCGACCTCATCTGGCAGACCGACGAACTGCGCGTCGTCCGGCCCGAGCCCGCCGACGAGGCCCGCAACGCCATCTACTACCTCGACGAACTGCACACCGGCGCCGTCGGAGACGTACTGGAGGACCTCGCCGCCGAACTGGAACGAGTCGGCGTCGAACTGCCCCCGGGCACCCGCCCCCTCACGTTCGGCACCTGGATCGGCGGCGACCGCGACGGCAACCCCAACGTGACGCCCGCAGTCACCCGCGAAGTGCTGATCCTCCAGCACGAGCACGGCATCACCGACGCACTGGAACTCGTCGACCACCTGCGCGGCCAGCTCTCCAACTCCATCCGCTACACCGGCGCCACCGACGAACTGCTGACCTCGCTCCAGGCCGACCTGGAACGCCTCCCCGAGATCAGCCCGCGCTACAAGCGGCTGAACGCCGAGGAACCGTACCGCCTCAAGGCCACCTGCATCCGGCAGAAGCTCGTCAACACCCGCGAACGCCTCGCCGCCGGCACCCCGCACCGCCCCGGCTGCGACTACCTCGGCACCGCGGAACTCCTCGCCGACCTCGCACTCATCCAGACCTCACTGCGCGAGCACCGCGGCGGCCTGTTCGCCGACGGACGCATGGACCGCACGATCCGCACACTCGCCGCGTTCGGCCTCCAGCTCGCCACCATGGACGTACGCGAACACGCGGACGCCCACCACCACGCCCTCGGCCAGCTCTTCGACCGGCTCGGCGAGGAATCCTGGCGCTACGCCGACATGCCCCGCGACTACCGCCAGAAGCTGCTCGCCAAGGAACTCCGCTCGCGCCGCCCGCTCGCCCCGACCCCGGCCCCGCTGGACGCCGCGGGCGAGAAGACCCTCGGCGTCTTCCACACCGTCAAGGAAGCCTTCGAGCGTTTCGGCCCCGAAGTCATCGAGTCGTACATCATCTCGATGTGCCAGGGCGCCGACGACGTCTTCGCCGCCGCCGTCCTGGCCCGCGAGGCCGGACTGATCGACCTGCACGCCGGCTGGGCCAAGATCGGCATCGTGCCGCTCCTGGAGACCACCGACGAGCTGCGAGCCGCCGACGTCATCCTCGACGAAATGCTCGCCGACCCCTCGTACCGCCGGCTCGTCTCCCTGCGCGGCGACGTGCAGGAGGTCATGCTCGGGTACTCCGACTCCTCCAAGTTCGGCGGCATCACCACCTCGCAGTGGGAGATCCACCGGGCACAGCGCCGACTGCGCGACGTCGCACACCGCTACGGCGTACGGCTGCGGCTCTTCCACGGCCGCGGCGGCACCGTCGGCCGCGGCGGCGGCCCCTCGCACGACGCCATCCTCGCCCAGCCGTGGGGCACCCTGGAGGGCGAGATCAAGGTGACCGAGCAGGGCGAGGTCATCTCCGACAAGTACCTCATCCCGGCGCTCGCCCGGGAGAACCTGGAGCTGACGGTCGCGGCCACCCTCCAGGCCTCCGCGCTGCACACCGCCCCCCGCCAGTCCGACGAGGCCCTGGCCCGCTGGGACGCGGCGATGGACACCGTCTCCGACGCCGCCCACTCCGCCTACCGCAGGCTGGTCGAGGACCCGGACCTGCCGTCGTACTTCTTCGCCTCCACCCCCGTCGACCAGCTCGCCGAACTGCACCTCGGCTCCCGCCCCTCACGGCGCCCGGACTCCGGCGCCGGCCTGGACGGCCTGCGAGCCATCCCGTGGGTCTTCGGCTGGACCCAGTCACGGCAGATCGTGCCCGGCTGGTACGGCGTCGGCTCCGGGCTCAAGGCACTGCGCGAGGCCGGTCTGGACACCGTTCTGAACGAGATGCACGAGCACTGGCACTTCTTCCGCAACTTCATCTCGAACGTGGAGATGACCCTCGCCAAGACGGATCTGCGGATCGCCCGCCACTACGTCGACACACTCGTCCCGGACGAGCTGAAGCACGTCTTCGCCGACATCGAGGCCGAACACACGCTCACCGTCCAGGAAGTCCTGAAGGTCACCGGCGAGTCCGAACTGCTCGGCACCAGCCCGGTGCTCCAGCAGACCTTCGCCATCCGCGACGCCTACCTCGACCCGATCTCCTACCTCCAGGTCTCGCTGCTGGCCCGCCAGCGCGAGGCGGCAGCACGCGGCGAGGAAGCGGACCCGCTGCTCGCCAGGGCCCTCCTGCTCACCGTGAACGGTGTCGCCGCGGGCCTGCGCAACACCGGCTGAACCACCCGGGACACGGACGCGGCCCCGCCCCGGCGGGCGCCGCCCCGCTCCGGAGGTGCTGTCCCGCACAGTGGGCACGGCACGGCACGGCACGGCTCGGCTCAGCACGGCACGGCACGGCTCGGCACGGCACGGCTCGGCACGGCACGGCTCGGCTCGGCTCGGCACGGCACGGCTCGGCTCGGCTCGGCACGGCACGGCACGGCACGGCGCGGCTCGGCTCCGGACATGCGTCCCGCTCGACGGGCGCGGCTCTGCTCAGAGGGCGAAGAACGTCGCCACCAGCAGGGTCGCGCCCGCGATCCCGGTGCCCCAGGCGATCCGGGGCAGCCGCAGACCGCCGCCGATGATCAGGGCGGCCAGCACCAGCGCACCGCCCAGCGGCACCCAGGCATGCAGGAACCCGGGAGTCCCGGTGCGTACGACGTCATCCGTGCCCGGCTTCACGACGACCGGGAAACTGTCTCCTCGGCGCGCCGCGACGGACTTCTCGACCGTCACCCGCGGGCGCGCGGTGGCCTGTCCGGACGGTGCGAACGGGCCGGTACAGACATCGGCGCCACAGCCCGTCACCGTCATGGTGCCGTGCTCGCGGCCCTTGGCCAGAACGATGTGGTGCGCCGAATCCCACGAGGACAGCACGCCTGCGACGAGCAGCAGCAGGACGACACAGCCCATGGCGGCCTTGCGGGCGTGGACCAGGGCGCGGTGTGAGGAGCTCCGCTTCATGGGGAGCGATCCTTGGGCAGAGCAGCGCACGCGGTCAACTTGTGGCCGAAAATCGCCGGGGTACCGGCGGGAATGTCAGAGTTGTGCGCGCTGTCGCCGTAGCCGTCGTCGGGCGCGGACAGCGCGCTTCAACCGCACACCGTCCAGCGCGGACACCACGTCTCAACCCCGGACACCACGCCTCAACCCCGGACCGACCTGCCTGCTCGACCTGCCCAACCTGCTCGACCTGCCGGGACCGTAGCCGTACCAGCTACGAGTTGTACGTGCTCTGCGCGCGCTCCAGCCCCTCCGCGAGCAGGCACTCCACCGAATCGGCGGCCCGGTCCACGAAGTAGGCGAGCTCCTTGCGCTCGGTGGACGAGAAGTCCTTCAGCACGAAGTCGGCGACCTGCATCCGACCCGGCGGCCGGCCGATCCCGAACCGGATCCGGTGGTACTCGGCACCCATCGCCTTGGTCATCGACTTGAGCCCGTTGTGCCCGTTGTCCCCACCGCCCAACTTCAGCCGGAGCGTCCCGTAGTCGATGTCCAGCTCGTCGTGGATCGCCACGATGTGGTCGGTCGGCACCTTGTAGAAGTCGCGCAGCGCGGTGACGGGACCACCGGAGAGATTCATGTACGACATCGGCTTGGCCAGGATCACCCGGCGGTTCGCGGGGCCGGGCGGGCCCATGCGGCCCTCGACGACCTGCGCCTGGGCCTTCTGCGCGCGCTTGAACTTCCCGCCGATCCGCTCGGCGAGAAGGTCGGCGACCATGAAACCGACGTTGTGCCGGTTCGCCGCGTACGAGGGGCCGGGGTTGCCGAGGCCCACGATCAGCCAGGGCTCGGTGACGTCGGACATCTGCGCTCGGTCTCCTCACGTACGGAAGGTTCCGGGTGGCCCGGTTGCGGGAACTGGCCCGTCTGCACGGACCGGCCCGGTTGCAGGGGAACGGGGCGGCGGCCCCGGCTGGGGAACCGCCGCCCCGTCAGTGAAGCAGAACGGGCGAGGCTCAGGCCTCGGCGCCCTCTTCGGTGCCCTCGGCGGCCGGCTCCTCGGCCTGAGCGGCGACGACCTGCAGGACGACGGCGTCCTCGTCACCGGCCAGCACGGCGCCCTTGGGCAGCGGGATGTCCTTGGCGAGGACGGACGCACCGGCGTCCAGGCCCGCGACGGAGACCGTGACGGACTCCGGGATGTGGGTGGCCTCGGCCTCGACGAGCAGGGTGTTCAGCACGTACTCCAGCAGGTTGCCGCCCGGAGCCAGGTCGCCCTCGGCGTGCACGGCGATCTCGACGTTGACCTTCTCGCCGCGCTTGACGGTCAGCAGGTCGACGTGCTCCACGTGGCCCTTGATCGCGTTGCGCTGCACAGCCTTGGGGATGACCAGGGCGTCCTTGCCGTTGACCTCCAGGCTGATCAGGACGTTGGCGGTCTTGAGCGCCATCATCAGGTCGTGGCCCGGCAGGGTGATGTGAACCGGCTCGGCACCGTGGCCGTAGATGACCGCGGGAACCAGGTTGGCGCGGCGGGTGCGACGGGCGGCGCCCTTGCCGAACTCGGTACGGGCCTGGGCGGCGAGCTTGACCTCAGCCATGACTGCACTCCTCGTAAGGTGACGAAAATCGGACGGTCACCCGGCCCACGACAGGCCTGCTACGAAGAGCGCGTCGATAACGGACCGCCGTACATACGAGTACGGCCTCCCTCGCCGAGCAACTCGATGAGTCTACCCGGCAAGGGAGGCCGCGCCCAAAGTGGATCTTCCGAGCGGTCCTGCCTACTGCTCCTCGAAGAGGCTGGTGACCGAGCCGTCCTCGAAGACCTCGCGCACCGCGCGCGCGATCGTCGGGGCGATCGAGAGCACCGTGATCTTGTCGAGCTCCAGCTCACCCGGGGTCGGCAGCGTGTCCGTGAACACGAACTCGCTGACCTTGGAGTTCTTCAGGCGGTCCGCGGCCGGACCGGAGAGGACACCGTGCGTGGCCGTCACTATGACGTCCTCGGCGCCGTGCGCGAACAGGGCGTCAGCGGCGGCACAGATCGTGCCACCCGTGTCGATCATGTCGTCGACCAGTACACAGACCCGGCCCTTGACGTTGCCGACGACCTCGTGGACGGTCACCTGGTTGGCGACGTCCTTGTCACGACGCTTGTGCACGATCGCCAGCGGGGCGTCCAGACGGTCGCACCAGCGGTCGGCGACGCGCACCCGGCCCGCGTCCGGGGAGACGATCGTCAGCTTCGAACGGTCGACCTTGGCACCGACGTAATCGGCCAGGATCGGCAGCGCGAAGAGGTGGTCGACCGGGCCGTCGAAGAAGCCCTGGATCTGATCGGTGTGCAGGTCGACGGTGAGGATGCGGTCGGCACCCGCCGTCTTCATCAGGTCGGCGACCAGACGGGCCGAGATCGGCTCACGGCCGCGGTGCTTCTTGTCCTGGCGGGCATAGCCGTAGAACGGCACGATCACCGTGATGGAACGGGCCGAGGCGCGCTTCAGCGCGTCCAGCATGATGAGCTGCTCCATGATCCACTTGTTGATCGGAGCGGTGTGGCTCTGGATCAGGAAGCAGTCGGCGCCACGAGCGGACTCCTGGAAGCGGACGTAGATCTCACCGTTGGCGAAATCGAAGGCCCTCGTCGGCACGAGGCCGACACCCAGTTGGTGCGCAACCTCCTCGGCCAGCTCGGGGTGGGCGCGGCCGGAGAAGAGCATCAGTTTCTTCTCGCCGGTCGTCTTGATCCCGGTCACAGCACAGTCTCCTCGGACGTGTTCCTGGCGCCGCACGCATGTGTCCCGATGGGCGACGAGCCAGCCGAAATGGGGTGAGCATCTATCACGGTACGCCGTGCTCGGCGCACCTGTTTCCGGTCAGCTTTCGCCTTCGCGCTCCGAGGTGGCGGCCTGGGCCGCCTGGGCGGCGGCACTTCCCGGCCGCTTGCGCGCCACCCAACCTTCAATATTCCTTTGCTGGCCACGGGCGACAGCCAGTGAACCGGGCGGTACGTCCTTGGTGATGACCGAGCCGGCCGCGGTGTAGACACCGTCCCCGACCGTGACAGGCGCCACAAACATATTGTCCGAGCCCGTACGGCAGTGGGAGCCGATCGTCGTGTGGTGCTTGGAGACGCCGTCATAGTTCACGAACACGCTGGCGGCACCGATGTTGGTGTGGTCGCCGATCGTCGCGTCGCCGACATAGCTCAGGTGCGGGACCTTGGTGCCCTCGCCGATCGTGGCGTTCTTCATCTCCACGTACGTACCGGCCTTGGCCTTCGGGCCGAGCTTGGTGCCGGGACGCAGATAGGCGTACGGACCGACCGTCGCCCCCGCGCCGACCTCGGCCCGGTCCGCGACGGTGTTGTCCACGCGGGCGCCCGCGCCCACGACGGTGTCCGTGAGCCGGGTGTTGGGGCCGACCTCGGCGTCCTCGGCGAGGTGCGTGGTGCCGAGCAGCTGGGTGCCCGGATGCACGAGCGCGTCGCGCTCGTAGGTGACGGTGGCGTCGATCAGCGTGGACGCCGGATCCACGACGGTCACACCGGCGAGCATGGCCCGCTCCAGCAGGCGCTGATTCAGCAGGTGGCGGGCCTCGGACAGCTGGACCCGGTTGTTGATGCCGAGGATCTCGCGGTGGTCGTCGGCGACGGAGGCACCGACCCGGTGTCCGGCCTCGCGCAGGATGGAGAGCACATCGGTGAGGTACTCCTCGCCCTGGCTGTTGTCGGCTCGGACCTTGCCGAGCGCGTCCGTCAGCAGCCGGCCGTCGAAGGCGAAGACCCCGGAGTTGATCTCCTGGATCGCACGCTGGGCGTCGGTGGCGTCCTTGTGCTCGACGATCTCGGTGACCGCGCCGTCGGCCGGGTCGCGGACGATCCGCCCGTAGCCGGTCGCGTCCGGGACCTCGGCGGTCAGCACGGTCACGGCGTTGGCGTCGGCCGCGTGGGTGGCGGCCAGTGCGGTGAGCGTCGCGCCGGAGAGCAGCGGGGTGTCGCCGCAGACGACGATCACGGTGCCCTCGACGGTCCCACCCAGCTCGTCGAGCCCGACGCGCACCGCGTTCCCGGTGCCCTTCTGCTGGGCCTGGTAGGCGGTCCGCAGCCGGTCGTCGACGGCGGCGAGATGCGCGGTGACCTGCTCGCTCGCATGGCCGACGACCACGACGAGGTGCTCCGGTTCCAGTTCGCGGGCGGTGGCGACGACATGTCCGACGAGCGAGCGCCCGGAGATCTCGTGCAGGACCTTGGGGGTCTTCGACTTCATGCGGGTGCCCTCACCCGCTGCGAGGACGACGACGGCTGCCGGGCGTTCGGAGCTCACGGAAATGCCCTTCGGCTTCGGGTGGTGGGACGTCTGAAGGATACCGAAGGCGTATGAGGCGGACATGAGTACGGGCCCCGACCGCGAGGGTCGGGGCCCGTACTCATGGGCTCCGCCGCTAGGACTCGAACCTAGACCGAACATCTCCAAAGGATGCCGTGCTGCCGATTACACTACGGCGGATCACTGCGTCAGACCTTACCCGAGCCGGAGTTGGGCTTGGCCAGTGATTCCGCGCCACCACCCCTCAATACGACGATACAAGTCGGCGCCTTTGGACACCCGGATGACGAGACATCCCCTGTACTCGGCGCCCACGTTCTTCCGTACCGTCTTGGGGTTGTGCTTCTTCAGCGTCGTCTTCTGGAAGGCCGAGACGTCTGCGTGGACAAGGCCGGCCCAGTAGAGCTCGGCGGCCGTCACGTCGGCGGACTCATGGATCATCACTCGGTACCGCAGGCGTTCCCGCTCGATGCCCAGCAGGTCGAGCCATGCGAGAAAGACCTGCACGACGTCCGGGTCGCTGTTGATGAAGGCGACTGTCTCCCGTCGGCTGTACGACTTGTCCTTGCTCCCCTCCGCCCAGTAGAGGGCCACACCTGCGAAGAAGAGTTCCCGGTCACTCATCGTTCCCACCTCGCCCTCGGCGGCGACCTTCGTCCGCTGCCGTTCGGCGTCCCGTGTCGCCAGCTCGTGGTCCCAGCGCATCCGCCCGGCAAGTCGAGCCTGCTCGACAGCACTGTGATCGGGCACCGGCTTCGGAAGGTCCCGCACCCACAGCGAGATCGAACTCTTGGAGCACCCCAGCTCCACCTGGATCCGGTCGTACGTCATGCCCTGGCGCCGCAGCTCTCGCGCCTTCTCCCGCAGGTCGTCCTTGGCGTTCGGGCGCTTCGTCCACTCCGGGGCGGGCTCGCCCTCCAGGAGGCGGTTGAGGATGTCGTTGTTGTGGACGTGGAGGCGGTCGCGGATCCGGCGGCGGCTCAGGCCCTCTCGTCGCAGCGCGACGGCCTGCCTGCGGAGGCCCTCGAAGTCGGCGTACCTGCCTGTGGTTTCCGTCATACGGTGAGTGTCGTCCGGAATGCGGACGTCCGGGGCGGGGGTGTGCCCGATTCGCCATTTCGGGCGACTGTCGCTCGTTTCATCGCTGTTCGAACGCACGGTGTGCTGTCCAGGTCGCCCGAAAATGAGGTGCGTCCACCCGTAGGGTGGACGGCATGACCGCAACGGGGGCATACCGGGAAGCCGCGGGTACGACCACCCGTGGCTATGGGTGGTGGGAGCGGCGGCGGGGTGTCGCCCTGGATGTGGGGCTCGCGCTCCTGTCGGCGCTGGAGTGTGCGCTGGAGGGGGTGGAGTTCGCCGGGGACACCGGGCTGCCGGTGCCCGTCGGTGTGGTTTTCGGGCTGCTCGCGGGGGCTGTGCTGGTGGTGCGGCGGCGTTGGCCGATCGCCGTGGTGCTGGTGTCGATCGCGACGACGCCCGCCGAGATGGGCTTTCTGATGGGCCTGGTCGGCCTCTACACGCTGGCCGCGTCCGAGGTGCCGCGGAGGATCACCGCGGTGCTGACGGGGATGTCCTTCGTGGGGGCGTTCATCGTCACGTACGTACGGTTGCGGCAGAGCGTTTCCGAGCAGGCCGACTTCGGGCCGGGCGACTGGTACGTCCCTCTGGTCTCCCTTCTCATGTCGCTCGGGCTGACCGCGCCGCCGGTGCTGTTCGGTCTCTACATAGGGGCCCGGCGGAGGCTGATGGAGAGCCTTCGGGAGCGGGCGCAGTCGCTGGAGCGGGAGTTGTCGCTGCTCGCCGACCGGGCCGAGGAGCGGGCGGAGTGGGCGCGTACGGAGGAGCGGCACCGGATCGCCCGTGAGATGCACGACGTGGTCGCGCACCGGGTCAGTCTGATGGTGGTGCACGCGGCCGCGCTTCAGGCGGTCGCCCCGAAGGATCCGGCGAAGGCCGTGCGGAACGCCGCACTGGTCGGCGACATGGGCCGGCAGGCGCTGACGGAGCTCCGCGAGATGCTGGGTGTGCTGCGGAACGGGGAGTCCCGGCCGCCGGGGTCCGCGCAGGTGCCGCTCGCCTCGGTCGGCCGGGCGGTGGCGGACGCGGGTGCGGGTGCGGGTGCGGAGGACGGGCCCCGGCTGGACGAGGTGGAGACCCTGGTCGGGGAGTCGAGGGCGGCCGGTATGACGGTGGAGCTGTCGGTGGACGGCGAGGCCCGTTCGTACGCGCCCGAGGTCGAGCAGACCGCGTACCGGGTGGTGCAGGAGGCTCTGACGAACGTGCACAAGCACGCGGCGGGGGCGAGGACGTGGGTGCGGCTCGCGCACCGGGGCTCCGAGGTCGCGATGCAGGTGGAGAACGGGCCGTCGGACGCGGCCACGGCGGATGCCGGTCTGCCGAGCGGCGGCAACGGGCTGGTCGGCATGCGGGAGCGGGTGCTGGGGCTCGGCGGTGTGTTCGTCTCGGGGCCGACGGACGTGGGTGGCTTCCGGGTGTCGGCGGTGCTGCCGGACGAGGGCGCGGCCTGACGGGGCGGGTCGGGCGCGTGTCGGCGGTGCTGCCGGACCAGGGCGCGGCCTGACGGGGCGGGTCGGGCGGTTTTGGCGTTTGGGGCCGGTCGTCGGGCTGGGGGCCGGCCCGTCCGGCGAGGGCGGGTGGGCCGCCGGGCGGGCCCGGTGTCCGGCCGCTCAGCCTTCCGGGGTGAGGCGTTCCGGCTGGATGCCGCCGATCAGGGTCGCCAGGGCCTGGTCGATGTCCGGGCCGAGGTACCAGTCCCCGGTGTGGTCGATGCTGTACACGCGCCCCTGTATGTCGATCGCGAGGACCGCCTGTCCGTCGCCCTCCTCGCCGAGCGGGCTGACTTCGGTGTCCAGGGCCCGGCCGAGGTCGCCGAGGGTGCGGGCGAGGTGCAGCCCGCGCAGCGGGTCGATGCGTACGGGGGCCGGTGCGATCTGCCGGCCGGGCGTGGACGCGGTGATGTGCAGTCCGCCGAATTCCGCCCAGGCTTCCACGGCCGCGGGGAAGACCGCGTGCTGATGTCCGGCGGGCGACGCGTGCGAGCGCAGTGCGTCGGCCCACTCCTCGGCCTGGCGGATGTCCCAGCGGCCGGGCTGCCAGCCCGCGGTGCGCAGGGTGGCGTCGACGGCGGCGGGGAAGCGGGGCGGGGTGCGGTGGTCGCTGTCCGGGGGGCCCGCCTGTCCGGGCAGGTCGGTTCGGTCGTGCTTCACAGCGTGGTCAGCCCTTCTCGGCGGTGGTCGTCGCCCCGGTGGCCGTGAGGTCGACGGGGCGTACGCCGAAGTGGGCGAGCAGCGCGGCGCAGGAGCGGCACGGGGGTGCGTAGCTGCCGTGCATCGGGTCGCCGTCCTCACGGATGCGCCGTGTGGTGAGGCGCGCGTGCTTCAGGGCGCGGCGGGCCTCGCCGTTGGTCAGCGGCTTGCGCTGGGCCCGTTTGGAGCGGCCGGCTTCGGCTGCGGTGAGTTGCCGGGAGAGGAGTATCGCTTCGGGGCAGCGGCCGGTGAAGCGTTCGCGTTGGCCGCTGGTGAGGGTGTCGAGGAAGTCCTGGACGAGGGGGTGGAGTACGGGGGGCCGGTCGCCCTTGCCGGCCGTGCAGGTGAGTGTTTCTCCGCGTACGGACAGGGCTGCGGCCACCGCGGGCAGGATGCCGTCGCGGCGGTGCTGGAGACGGGGTGTGCCGCTGGTTGCGGTGCTGCTCCAGCTGAGGCGCGGATCCCCGGATGTGGCTGTCTGTGCGTTGTGCATTGGTGCTTTCCCTCCCGTGCCCGCGGCGGTAGCCGCGTGATGTGCACGCCCCCGAGTTGCGGTGACAGCCTGCCAAATGTCCCGGCTGGTGTGGAAGCTGGGGCGGGGAAACACGCTTTTGTGTCGCTCGGTGGGGGCATGCCGGTCGCTTGTGCGTCACGTCGCTGTGACGTTTCGTGACGGATGGGGAGAGGGGTGGTACAGGGGCGAGACCCGCTCTTGCGCCACCGCATAGGCTGTGCCCGGACCGCCCCCTTGGGCAGGTCGGTCCTCACCAGCCAGACGCAGCAGGGGGCAACCGCCATGACGACAGGTCGGCTCGGGCAGCAAGCCGCGCCACCGAACGCGGCCTATGCCGGGCAGCTCGTGCATTTCCCGGACCCGGTCCGGGCGTCCCGCCACCCGAGAGGCGTGCGCATGGACGGGAACGGGAGCCCGGACTTCGCGCCGTATGCGCGCGCCGCCGCTGAGATCGCCGAGCCGCCGCAGGGTTTCGGTATCGATGAGCTGCGGCTCACCGACTACGTTTCGGCGAACGCGGCGCTGGCGGCGAGCGGTCATGAGCTGTGGGACACGATTCCCGCGGTCGCCACCCCGCACGGCTGGACCTGGCACCACGTCCCCGGCGGTCGGCGCATGGAGCTGGTCCCGGTCGAGGTGAAGGCGCTGCTGAGGCACCACGGTGGCCTCGCGGTCGCCCCGGTCGACCAGAACAAGCGTGGCACGCGCCCGCTCCAGGAGACCCGGCCCGCGCATTTCCGGCTGCCCAAGGGGGCTGTGGCGGTGAGCGAGCAGCAGGTGCTGGGGGTCGAGGAGGATCTCGGCTACCGGCTGCCCGGTGCCTACCGTTCCTTCCTGAAGGCGGCGGGTGGTTCGGCCCCGGTGGGGGCGGCGCTCGATGCGGAGCTCGGGCTCCTGGTCGACCAGCCGTTCTTCACGGTGCGCGAGGAGGCCGCCGTGAACGATCTGGTGTACGTCAACAAGTGCCTGCGGGACCATCTCACCAAGGACTATCTGGGTGTCGGCTTCGTCCAGGGCGGTCTTCTCGCGGTGAAGGTGAGGGGCGATGCCGTGGGCTCGGTGTGGTTCTGCCCGTACGACGACGCCAGGGACCGGGACGGCTGGAGCGTGCAGGAGCGGGTGGGCCGGCTGCTGCTGCCGTGCGGCAACGACTTCGACGCCTTCCTGCAGCGTCTGGCGGGCAATCCGCCGGAGCTGGAGACCGTGGCGAACCTGATGGTGGACGGCGGCTTCGCGCGGGTCGTCCCGGTGGAGGGGTGAGCGCGATGGTGACGTTTGCGCAGGCGCAGGAGCGTGCGGACGAGTGGATCAACGGTGATGTGTCCGCGTACCAGCACCGTGAGGTGCGGGTGCGGGAGTTCGAGCTGGGTTTCGTCGTGTGGGGCGAGGACCGTGCCGAGGGTCCGGTGTCGGACGGGGGCCGGCAGCGGCTGGTGATCGCCAGGGACAGTGGTGAGGCCACCTTGTGGCCCGGGCTGCCGGTGGGTGAGGTGATCCGGCGGTACGAGGAGGAGTACGGAGCGCAGGATGCGGCGTCGGCTGCTCCGGAGCCGCCGCAGCGTATCGATCTGAATCAGACGTCGTTCCTGTTGAGCCCTCCGGAGTGGCTCCAGGAGGCGGCGGACAAGCTGGGTATCCCGGACCGCCGGGCGGACCGGGACGGGGCTGCGGCCCCGTCGGCCGCTCCGCTTCCCGTCGCGCCGGCCGGGCCTGCCGCTCCCGTGGGTGAGCGGGGTGGACCGGTCGCGTACGAGCCGACTGCCAACGACGGCGTTCCGGCAGGCCCGCCGCACGTGCCCGTCGGTTCCACGCCCTGGGCCGGGACGGACACGAACGGGGGTTCCGACGACGGCGCGGTGGCCCTGCCGGCCACGGTGTTCGCGCCGCCGTTGTCGGGCTCCGACGACGACGGAACTCCGCCGCCGGTCGTACCGGCCGATGCGCCTACGGCCCTGATGTCCGGGGGCAGCGGGCTGCCCGCGACGGCGATGGTTCCGGGGCTGGACCAGCGGGGAAGGGGCGGCGGCGCGCCCGCGCCCGGAACACCGGTCCCCCCGGGGGGACCGGGCGCCCCCGGTGCTCCCAGTGCCGGTGACATCGCGGATGCCGCCACCAGCAAGGCCGCGGTGTCCCCGAGGGGTGCGCGCGGGGGCGGTGCGACGACTCCGCCGCCGCCCGGCGCCCCCGGCACCCCGGGTGCCCGGCCGGGCCCGCCCGTGCCGCCGCCGTCGGGACCGGGTGCGCCCGGCGCCCCGGCGGGCGGGTATCTGCCGACGCAGCTTGTTTCCCAGCAGGGTCCGCCGGGGGTTCCGGGTGCGCCGCAGCCTCCTGGTCCTCCGGGGCCGCCGGTTCCGCCTGGTTCGACTCCGCCGCCGGGTGGTGGGGTGCATCATGCGGCGACGATGTTTGCGGATCCGAGCATGGGTGGTCTGTCCGTGCCGCAGCCTCCGGGTCCGCCGGGGGTTCCGGGTGCGCCGCAGCCTCCTGGTCCTCCGGGTCCGCCGGTTCCGCCCGGTTCGACTCCGCCGCCGGGTGGTGGGGTGCATCATGCGGCGACGATGTTTGCGGATCCGAGCATGGGTGGTCTGTCCGTGCCGCAGCCTCCGGG
>NZ_JBHVRW010000009.1:0-168075 GCF_042885475.1 Streptomyces sp. NPDC058051 | reverse complement strand
GTCCGCCGGGGGTTCCGGGTGCGCCGCAGCCTCCTGGTCCTCCGGGGCCGCCGGTTCCGCCCGGTTCGACTCCGCCGCCGGGTGGTGGGGTGCATCATGCGGCGACGATGTTTGCGGATCCGAGCATGGGCGGCCTGTCCGCACCGCAGCCTCCGGGGCCGCCCGGACCGCCCGGCGTGCCGGGCGGCGCGCCCGGGCCCGTGCCGCCGAATCCGCACACGCCGGCGCCTCCGGCGTACGGATATCCGCAGGCTCCGGCCGGTCTGCCGACCGTCGGGCCCGGCTACCAGGCCGTGCTGCGCTACCGCGCGCCCGACGGCAGCGAGCAGCAGCTGATCCGCCGTTCGGCGCCCGGCACCCCGCATCCCGAGTGGCAGATGCTGCACGAGCTGCGGGCCATGAACGTGCCGCCGCAGCAGGTCATCGAGCTGCACACCGAGCTGGAGTCGTGCGAGCTGCCCGGCGGCTACTGCGCGCGGATGATCCGTGAGACCTGGCCGCAGGTGCGGATCACCAGCGTCGCCCCGTACGGCACGGATCACGCCAGCCGCCAGCAGGGCATGCAGCATCTGCTCACCCACCAGGGCGAGCTGCACCAGGTGGCGGACGGGCCGGCGCGCCCGGCGCCGGTGCGGGCGCCGCTGCCGCAGGCACCGCCCGCACCGGCGGTGCCTGCGGAGGTCATCGCCCAGGAGTTGCTGCAGGTCTTCGGCCCGCAGGGCATCCTGCGGTTCGACCAGCGCGCGGTGTCCCGTCAGGGGGTGCCCGAGACCGTGGCGCAGACGCTGGTGTGGGCGGGGCTGCCCGCCGACTTCGGGCCGTTCTTCTGGGCGCAGCCGGGTCAGCCGGTGGTGCTGACGCTGGCCGAGCTGGCCGAGCAGCGGCAGGTGCAGGCTGCTCCTGACGCGGGGTCGTACCTCGTCATGGGGTCCGATTTCGGGCGGGCGATCTGCGTGCAGTACGGCACCGCGAACATCGTGGCGGTGCCGGTCGAGGCGGGCCCGGGCGGTCCGTCGGTGGCGCCGCAGTTCGTGAACACGGGGCTGCCGGAGTTCCAGCGCTCGATGGCGCTGCTGGGCCGTATGTGGCGGTTGCGCTTCGGTCTCAACCCGGAGCAGGCGGGCCGCTGGACGGTCGACTTCCAGGCGCAGTTGGTGTCGCTGGACGCGGCGGCGCTGGCGTCGCCGGAGAGCTGGTGGTCCGTCCTTCTCGAACAGATGTGGGACGGGTTGATCTGACCCGGCAGGCTCCGTGGACGGCGCCCGGTCACCCGAGAGGGGGGCCGGGCGTCGTGCTGTCGGCGATGCCGTCGGGATGCGATGCCTGTCGGCGTGTGGTGCCTGCGGCGCGTGTCGGCCTGTGGTGCCTGTGATGCCTGTCGCTTCCGTCCGGAAAGCAGTGAAACGATTCCGACTTCTGTGTCAATTGCCGCATCCTTGACGTATTGCTGGTGGTTCGGAGAGTCGGAAAGAGGCTTCAGGGATGAGTTCTGCACCGGTGCCCGCGCTTGAGTTCGTCGGTGTGCGCGGACGTGGCTACCGTCCGGAGCAGGTGGACCGGGCCGTGGCCGGGCTGTCGGCGGAGCTGGACGGGGCACGGGAGCGGGTCGACCGGCTGACCGCGCTGGTGGAGGAGCTGTCGGCCGAGTCGGTGCGGCTGAACGAGGCCGTCGCCGGGCTCGCCCCGCAGGACTACGCGTCGCTCGGCGAGCGCGCCCAGCAGATCCTGGCGCTGTCCGAGAGCGAGGCCGGGGCCCTGCGCGGGGCCGCCGAGGAGGCGGCGCAGGCGCTTCGGGACACGGCGGACGAGGCGGGCCGGGTGCTCGCCGCCTCGGCGCGTGCGGACTCCGAGGCGATGCGGACCGCGGCCGACCGGCATGCCGACGGGACGCTGGCGGCGGCCAGGAGCACCGCCGGGCTGGTCGTCGCCGGGGCCCGCACGGAGGCCGGGGAGGTGGGGGAGCGGGCCCGGTCGATGAGGGACGCGACGCGTCGCCGTACCGCGAGCGTCCTCGCGAACCAGGAGCAGGAGCACGCCGAGCGGTGGAAGGCGGCCGAGCACGAACTGGCGGAGGCCGAGGCGGCGCAGTCCGCGCTCCACGACCGGCTGACCGAGCAGGCGGAGGCCCGTCTGGAGGAGGCGAGGCGCGCACTGGCCCGGACCGAGGAGGTCGCGCGGCACGGTCAGGAGGACGCCGAGGCGCGGGGCGCGGAGCTGATCGCGGAGGCCGGGGTGCGTGAGGAGTGGGTGGTCCGGGAGACGGAGCGGATCCTGCGGGAGCACGAGGAGGGCCGCGAGGAGGCGCAGGCGCACATGGCGCATGTGCGGAACTCGCTCGCGGCGCTCACGGGGCGGGTGGCTTCGGACCCGGCGGAGGACTGAGTCCGGCCGCCGGGACCTCTGCCCGCGGGTCTTTCAGGGGGTTGCTGCCCTGGGCGGTGTGCCCGCCAGGATCCGCGGCTCCTCGGCCTCGTACAGTCGGCGCTCCTCGACCGCTGTGGGCCGTCCGAACACGGTCCCCAGCCAGCCCGCCAGGAAACCGGCCGGGATGGAGATCAGCCCGGTGGTGGTGAACGGGAACCAGTTGAAGTCGCGTTCGGGGAAGACCGAGGAGGGCGAACCCGAGACCAGATTGGTGCCGGTGATCAGCACCAGGACGGTGACGGTGCCGACGATCAGTGTGCAGAGCAGTCCGGTACGGGTGAAGCGCCGCCAGAACATGCTGTAGACGAGTGCCGGGGCCAGTGCCGACGCGCCGACGCAGAACGAGAGTGTCGCCAGCGCCTGCACGTTCCAGTGTCTGGCCACGACGGCGAGCGTGGTGGCGAGCAGTCCGACGACGACCGCCGAGACCTGTGCCGTACGCATTTCGGACAGGCCGGGCAGCGGCTTTCTGTTCGGGTCGCGCACCCCGTGCAGGCCGTGGGCGAAGAGATCGTGGGCGAGGGAGTTCGCGCAGGCCAGGATCATTCCGGCGACGGAGGCGAGCAGCGTCAGGAAGATCGCCGTCGTCATCGTCGTGACGACCAGTGCGCCCATGCGGCCACCGCCCGCGACGATCCCGCTGATCTGGAGGATCGCGCTGTCTCCGGAGGCTCCGGCGGCGGTGATGCCGTCGTGTCCGACGAGCGCTGCCGCGCCGAAACCGATCACGACGAGCAGCAGGCAGAGCACGGCGACCACGGTGACCGCCCAGGAAAGGGAGCGGCGGACGGCCTGTGTGGAGCGGGCGCTCGCCATGCGCATGGTGACGTGGGGCAGGCAGGCGGCACCGAGCACCACGGTCAGTTCGGAACTGACCATGTCGAGTCCGCTGCCGTTGAACTGGAGCCCCGAGCGCAGGTAGGCGGCCCCGGCGCCGCTGCTGTACCGGGCGGCCGAGATCAGGGCGCCGGTGTCCCAGTCGAAGCGGTTCATGATCAGTACGGAGATGGTGAACGCGGCGACCAGGAGGACCACGGTCTTCACGATCTGGATCAGCGCGGTGCCCTTCATGCCGCCGATCGCCGCGTAGCTGATCATCAGGATGCCGAGCCCGATGATGGCGCCGACGCGGAACCCGGAGCTGTCGAACCCCAGGATGAACGCGAGCAGATCACCGCTGCTGGCGAGCTGGACGACCATCATCGGAACGACCGCGGCGAGGGTGGCCGCGCAGGCGGTGATGCGGACGGCGCGGCCGGGGGCGCGGCGTACGAGCAGATCGCCCATGGTGAACCCGCCCGCGTTGCGCAGCGGTTCGGCCAGCAGGAACATCAGCAGGACGAGCGAGAGGGTGATGCTCAGGGCGAGGATCGTCCCGTCGTAGCCGGTGAGGGCGATGATGCCGGTGGTGCCGAGAACCGTGGCCGCGGAGAGGTAGTCGCCCGCGAGCGCGAGGCCGCTCTGCACGGGGGAGAGCGAGCGCGGGCCGGTGTAGAACTCGTCGAGGTCGTCGCGGTCCGGGCCCATCATCACGCAGAGCAGCAGGGCCACGGTGGCCACGGCGAGGAAGGCCACCAGGGAGAACGACTGCGCGGAGTTGTCGAAGGCGTTCACCGGGCCGCTCCCGTTCCCGCTCTCCGGAGCCGGGCGGCGAGCGGATCGACCGTGTTCCGGGCGGTCCGCTCGTACAGGACGACGGCGAGCAGTGTCACGGGGAATTGGCCGATTCCCAGTGCCAGGCCGAGGGTGAGGCCGGCGAACAGGGGGCGCTCCATGAGGTCCTTGGCGAATCCGGAGAGCAGGAGGAAGACGATGAAGTAGCCGAGCGCGGTCAGCGTCGTGACGCGCCGCAGCAACCGGTACGCGGTGCGCAGCCGGCGCAGATCGCTGTGGTGGCCCTGTGTGGGCGCGGGTGTGGTGGGCGTGCTCGGCGGGGCCGGGAACGGTGAGAAGTCCGGGACCTGCCGGGGCGCGAGGCGTCCGGGATGGGGTGGAGGCGGGGGCTGATGCCGCGTGGACGGCTTCGGCAGCGGTCCGGGCCAGGAGGAGTACGGGGACGAGGGCGGACTTCCGTGCGACATCTGGGTGCTGCTCCTTGCATGGCTCGGTTCCTGGGCTGGACGGCAAAGCAGGAGTGCGGTGTGCTGGTGGGAGCGCGAATATTACTTGTGGGTACGGCAGTTGGGGAAGCGTTGGCGTGAACTGCCGTGGGCCGTTGGCTGACGAACTGACCGGAGTCCGGCACCGGACGCCATCGGTGACGTCCTGGACCGCGTGGGCGGCATGGACGAATCGGATTCCCCGGGCCCGGGCCCACGGCACACGCGGCGGACACCGA
Organism: Streptomyces sp. NPDC058051; assembly: GCF_042885475.1. Classification (NCBI taxonomy): domain Bacteria; kingdom Bacillati; phylum Actinomycetota; class Actinomycetes; order Kitasatosporales; family Streptomycetaceae; genus Streptomyces; species Streptomyces sp. NPDC058051. The sequence goes on along the minus strand of NZ_JBHVRW010000009.1, from coordinate 163,313 downwards.
CGGGACGCCACAGGGCCCGCCGGGGGCCTTCCTGAGGGCGCGTAAGCATGCGTGCGTGCGCGTAGGCGTGCGTAAAGGTGCGGAGGGGTGTGTAAGTCCGCCAGGGTGTCTAGGAGTTGTCCCCGGGTTCCTCGGTGAGGACCGGGAAGCGGCGCGGCGTCACGAAGACCAGCACCAGCAGGGCGAGCGCCGCCGCGGCGGCGGCACCCAGGTAGACGTGGTCGACGGCGGCGTCGACGGCCCGCCGCAGATAGTCCGTCGCCGCGGCGGAGAGCCTGCCCGGGTCGTCCAGGGCCTGCGAGATCGCGTCCAGGTCCCCCGACAGTCCGGGGACCGGTGCGGCGGCCAGCCGGGAGGCCAGGATCCCGTTCGCGACGGCCCCGAAGACCGCGGCGCCGATGCTCTGGCCGACCTGGCGGCAGAAGAGCACGGAGGCGGTGGTCGTACCGCGCTCCGCCCAGCCGACCGTCGACTGGACCCCGACGATCAGCGGCAGTTGGAACAGCCCGAGCGCCGCGCCGAGCAGCAGCATGATCAGGGCGGGCTGCCAGGGCTCGCCCGGATACGGCAGCAGCGGGAAGGCGAGCAGGATCAGCAGGGCGCAGCCCATGCCGATGATCGCGGTGCGGCGGAAGCCGATGCGGTTGTAGACGCGGTTGGAGAGCGCCGCCGACACCGGCCAGCTCAGGGTCATCACGGACAGCACGAAACCGGCGGCGATCGGGCCGAGGCCCAGCACCGACTGGGCGTACGTCGGCAGGAAGACCGTGGGGGCGACCATCAGGAGCCCCATCGCGCCCAGCGCCAGATTGACCGAGGCGATGGTCCGGCGACGCCAGACCCAGCCGGGGATGACCGGCTCCGCGGCCCGCCGTTCGATGGCGACCGTCAGCGCGCCGAGCACCACGCTGCCGCCCAGCAGCCCGAGGGACGGGGCGGAGAGCCAGGGCCAGGCGACCCCGCCCTGGACGAGCGCGGTCAGCAGCAGGGCGCCGGTCGCGAAGACGGCGAGGGCGCCCGCCCAGTCGACACGGGGGCGTGGGGTGCCGGCCGCCCGGCGGGCGCGGGACGGTTCGTGGAGGTGGCGTACGACGAGCCAGAGCGCGACCGCCCCGACCGGCAGGTTGATCAGAAAGATCCAGCGCCAGTCGGCGTACACGGCGAACAGCCCGCCGATCACCGGCCCCGCGACCGCCGATGTGGCCCATACGGTCGACAGCTTGGCCTGGATCCGGGGGCGCTCCTTGAGCGGATAGAGGTCCGCGGCGATGGTCTGCACCGTGCCCTGCAGAGCGCCGCCGCCCAGCCCCTGGACGACCCGGAACGCGATCAGCGCGGCCATGTTCCAGGCGGCGGCGCAGAGCACCGAGCCGAACAGGAAGAGGACGATTCCGGTGATCAGGACCGGCTTGCGGCCGAAGGTGTCGGAGAGCTTCCCGTACACCGGCAGGGTCACCGTCACGGCCAGCAGATAGCCCGAGAACAGCCACGAGAAGACGGAGAAGCCGCCGAGATCGCCGACGATCTGCGGGACGGCGGTCGAGACGATGGTGCCGTCGATGGCGGCCAGCGCCATCCCGAGCATCAGGGCGGCGACCACCGGGCCGCGTCCGCGCGGCGTCGCGGCGGAGGGAGCCGGGTCCACCCCGGCACCGGACGCCGCTTCCGTGCCGCCCGTGTGCCCGCCCGCGGTGCCACCGGGTTCGGACGTCGCCCCGGTGCCGCCGCCCGTGTGCCCGCCCGCGGTGCCACCGGGTTCGGACGTCGCCCCGGTGCCGCCGCCCGTGTGCCCGCCCGTGGCGCCACCGGATCCGGATGTCGCTTCGGCACCGCCGCCCGTATGTCCGCCCGCGCCGCTCACCAAGATTCCTTCCCCGTGCACGTATTTTCTCGGGACACTGTCTCACCCGTGGATCCCGGCGGGGAGGGTGCCGCCGCCCGACGGACCGGACCCAGGCACTCCGCGGCCCGGCCGGCTGCACCTTCGGGTCCAGTCCCCGACACGGGTCTCCACCCTGGGGCCGAAACCCCTAGGGGACGCTCCTCAGTTCGGCCCGGGGGCGGTTCCTCCCGGCGGAGGACGTGACGGCACGGCGGCGTTCCCTAACGTGGTCCTACACCGCGGAAAGTGGCCGATTCCCACGGCACATGCGGCGGACCACACGGGGCGGGGTGGGGAAAACCCCACGCGAAGACGGGGCCGCGCACCAGCGCGCCGGGCCCCCTCGGAACACCAGACTTCACACGTACACCACGACATCCCGAACAGTGACCGGCATAGGAGAAAAACCGTGACAACGGCTGTAACCATTCCCAGGCACGGGGGTACTGGAAGGCACACGGCCGTCGCCGCGCGGGCGCGGCAGGTCGTCAAGGCGTACGGCTCGGGGGAGACCCGCGTCGTCGCACTCGACCACGTCGATGTGGACATAGCCCGCGGGCAGTTCACGGCGATCATGGGACCGTCCGGCTCGGGCAAGTCGACCCTGATGCACTGCCTGGCCGGCCTGGACACCGTGACCTCCGGTCAGATCTTCCTCGACGAGACCGAGATCACCGGGCTCAAGGACAAGAAGCTCACCCAGCTCCGCCGTGACCGGATCGGCTTCATCTTCCAGGCGTTCAACCTGCTCCCCACGCTCAACGCGCTGGAGAACATCACGCTGCCGATGGACATCGCGGGCCGCAGGCCCGACGCGGCCTGGCTGCGGCAGGTCGTGGAGACGGTCGGTCTCGCCGAGCGGCTGAAGCACCGGCCCACCGAGCTCTCCGGCGGTCAGCAGCAGCGCGTCGCGGTGGCCCGGGCGCTCGCCGCCCAGCCGGAGATCATCTTCGGTGACGAGCCCACCGGGAACCTGGACTCGCGGGCCGGCGCGGAGGTGTTGAGCTTCCTGCGCAAGTCGGTCGACGAGCTGGGCCAGACCATCGTCATGGTCACCCACGATCCGGTCGCCGCCTCCTACGCGGACCGGGTGCTGTACCTCGCCGACGGACGCATCGTCGACGAGATGCTCAACCCGACGGCCGACCAGGTCCTCGACCGCATGAAGGACTTCGACGCGCGCGGGCGGACGTCATGAGCGTCTGGAAGACATCGAGGCGCAACTTCTTCGCGCACAAGGGACGCATGGCGCTCTCCGCCGTCGCGGTCCTGCTCTCGGTGGCGTTCGTGTGCGGCACGCTCGTCTTCACCGACACCATGAACACCACGTTCGACAAGCTCTTCGCCGCCTCGTCGGCCGACGTCACCGTGAGCCCGAAGGACGCCGAGGACGACGGCCAGCCCCCGGAGAACGGCAAGCCCGTCACGCTCCCGGCCTCCCTCGTGCAGCAGGTCGCCGGGGCCGAAGGGGTGAAGGGCGCCGAGGGCGCGGTCTCCAGCACGTCCGTCACCGTCGTCGACCGCCACAACAAGAACATGGGCTCGACGACGGGCGCCCCGACCATCGCGGGCAACTGGACGAAGAACGAGCTGCGTTCGATGGAGATCACCTCCGGCAACGCACCGCGCGGCCCCGACGAGGTGATGGTCGACGCCGACACCGCCGAGAAGCACCACCTGAAGATCGGCGACGAGCTGCGCACCATCGCCGCGACCGGCGACATCAACGCGAAGATCAGCGGCATCGCCACCTTCAAGGTCACCAACCCCGGTGCGGCGATCGTCTACTTCGACACCGTCACCGCGCAGACGAAGCTGCTCGGCAAGCCGGACGTGTTCAGCCTCATCTCCGTCACGGCCGAACAGGGCTTCAGCGACACGCAGGTGAAGCAGAACGTCGCCACGGCCATCGGCGACACCTCCGCGTACACGCTCCGCACCCAGAAGGAAGCCACGGACGACGGCAAGGACTCGATAGGCTCCTTCCTCGACGTCATGAAGTACGCGATGCTCGGTTTCGCCGGGATCGCCTTCCTCGTCGGCATCTTCCTGATCGTCAACACCTTCTCGATGCTGGTCGCCCAGCGGACCCGCGAGATCGGCCTGATGCGGGCCATCGGCTCCAGCCGCAGGCAGGTCAACCGGTCCGTGCTGATCGAGGCGCTGTTCCTCGGCGTCATCGGCTCCGTCGCCGGCGTCGCCGCCGGGGTCGGCCTCGCCGTCGGCCTGATGAAGCTCATGAGCGCCGTGGGCCTGGAGCTGTCCACCGACGACCTCACGGTCGCCTGGACGACACCGGTGGTCGGCCTCGCGCTCGGCATCATCGTCACCGTCGTCGCCGCGTACATCCCGGCCCGCCGTGCCGGGAAGATCTCGCCGATGGCCGCCCTGCGCGACGCCGGAACCCCGGCGGACGGCCGCGCGGGACGGATCCGTGCCGCGATCGGCCTGGTCCTCACCCTCGGCGGCGGTGCCGCGCTCCTCGCCGCGACGCGGGCCGACACGTCGAGCGAGGGCTCGCTCCTCCTCGGGGTGGGCGTGCTCCTCAGCCTGATCGGCTTCATCGTGATCGGCCCGCTGCTGGCCGGTTTCGTGGTCCGGGTGCTGAGCGCGGTCCTGCTGCGGATGTTCGGCCCCGTCGGGCGGCTCGCGGAGCGCAACGCCCTGCGCAACCCGCGGCGCACCGGAGCGACCGGCGCCGCCCTGATGATCGGCCTCGCGCTGGTGGCCTGCCTCTCCGTCGTCGGTTCCTCCATGGTCGCCTCGGCCACCGAGGAGCTCGACAAGTCGGTCGGCGCCGACTTCATCGTCCAGTCGTCCGGTGGCGGCGGCGGGCTGATCGTGAATCAGGCCGCGAAGTCCCTCCGGGCCGTGCCGGACATCGAGCACTTCACCGACTACAAGGTCGTCAGCGCCACTCTCACCGCCCCCGACGGCGCCACCGAGGACAAGGCCCTGTCCGCCGTCGCCCCCACGTACAGGGACGACGTCCGCCGCGAGACGGTCTCCGGGAAGCTGGCCGACGCCTACGGCAAGGACGCCATGTCGGTCGGCGAGGGCTACGCCGCCGATCACGGCATCGAGGTCGGCGACCGGATCACCGTCGCGTTCAAGGGCGGCGGGACGGCGAAGCTCAAGGTCGCCGCGATCACCTCGGACGACGTGACCATCGACAAGGGCGCGATGTACACCGACCTCGCGACCGCCGCCCGCCACGTCCCCGCCGACGCCCTGCCGGACAGTGCGCTCATGTTCGCGAAGGCCGTGGACGGCAAGGAGAAGCAGGCGTACGCCGCACTGAAGGACGCCCTCGCCGCGTACCCGCAGTACGAGGTGAAGAACCAGGCCGACTTCAAGCAGCAGCTGAAGGACCAGATCGGTCAGCTGCTGAACATCGTCTACGGCCTGCTGGCGCTCGCCATCATCGTCGCGGTGCTCGGTGTCGTGAACACCCTGGCCCTGTCGGTCGTCGAGCGGACCCGTGAGATCGGCCTGATGCGCGCCATCGGCCTCTCCCGCCGCCAACTGCGCCGGATGATCCGCCTGGAGTCCGTCGTCATCGCGGTCTTCGGCGCCCTGCTCGGCCTGGGCCTCGGCATGGGCTGGGGCACGGCCGCACAGAAGCTGCTGGCCCTGGAGGGCCTCGGCGTCCTGGAGATCCCGTGGCCGACGATCCTCACGGTCTTCGTCGCCTCGGCCTTCGTCGGCCTGTTCGCGGCCCTGGTCCCGGCGTTCCGGGCGGGCAGGATGAACGTCCTGAACGCGATCGCCACGGACTAGTCGCTCTGTCCCGGCAGGCATTGCCTGTCGCGGGCACTGCCGGTCACAGCACCGGCCGGAGCCGCGGTCCACGTAGAATGACGCACAGGCCCCGGGGTGTTCCTCCAAACACCCCGGGGCCTGACGCGTGCCCGGCGCGCCCGGGCCGCCGCACACGCCGGAGGCCGTGCGCGTGGCAGTGCCGCCGGAGGCCGTGCGGGTGGCAGTGCGCGGGCCGTGCCGCCGCAGGCCGTGCGCGGTGTCGTCCGACGCCGTCGTCGCCGCGCACGACCCTGCGATCCATGGCGCTGTTCCGGACACCGCGGCCGGAACCCTTGCACGAAGCTGCCGCGGGCCGTGCAGCAAGCTGACACGGCCGGGCCCGCCCCCGCGCCCCCGTCGCTGGCATCGTCGTCCTGCCGGGAACCCCCGGCAGGACGCAACAGCCGAAGGGGAAATCGTGTTCAGGTCTTCGCTTTCGCGCCAGTACGCCGGCGCCGCACGCACCGCCGCCGTCACCGGTCTCACCCTCGTCGCGCTCACGCTCTCCGCCGGTGGCGCCGCCGCCTCGGGAACGGCCTCCGCCGGTTCCTCGGGCCGGCAGCACGGTTCGGGGCACATCGTCCGGACGTTCTGTACGCGGCTGGGGGCGGCGGTCGACCGGCTGCCCGCGCCCGCCGCGGGGCCGGACGTGTGCAAGCTGGTCAACGGCTGGGACTAGACCGCCGTGATGCGGTTTCAGCTCCTAGGGCCGCTGACCCTCACGGACGGCCCCGAAGCCGTCGTGCTCCAGCCGTCGAAGCCCACGATCCTGCTGGCGGCGCTCCTGCTGCACGCCAACGCCGTCGTGTCCGCCGACTACCTCCAGCGGGCCGTATGGGGAGAGGAACAGCCGGCCACCGCCAAGGCCGCGCTCCAGACCTGCGTCCTGCGGCTGCGCCGCCTGTTCACCAAGCACGGGGTGACGGAGACATCGATCGAGGCGGTGCCCGGGGGCTACCGCATCACCGCCGAGCCGCACTCCCTGGACCTGCTCGGCTTCCGCGACCAGGTGCGCCGCGCGGTGCTGCTGTCGGACGACCCGGAAGCGGAACTCTGCGCGCTCAAGGACGCGCTGTCCCTGTGGCAGGGCTCGCTGCTGGCCAACGTGCGCTCCGATGTGCTGCACCGGGACGAGGTGCCGCGCCTCGCCGAGGAACGACTGCGCAGCGTGGAGCGGGTCTGCGATCTGCTGCTGGGACTGGGCCGCCACGGGGACGCCCTCGTCGAACTGTGGACCGCTACGCGCGTATACCCGGGACATGAGCGCCTCCACGAGCAGCTGATCGAAGCGCTCTACCGGACGGGACGCCAGACCCAGGCCCTCGCCGAGTACCGCAGGGTCAAGGCGTTCCTGCTGGACGAGCTGGGTGTCGACCCCTCACCCGCCCTGCAGCAGCTGGAACTCGCGATCCTGCGCGGCGAGGATCTCGGGGCCGTGGCCGGCCGGACCCCGCGGCTGCCGGGCACCGCCGTCCAGCGGCGCGGAGCCGCCGGGCTGCCCGCTGCCGCCGCGCGCGTCGTCGAAGGGGAAGTGATCCCGGCCCCGGCCCCGGCCGGGCCCCGAACGGCCGCGCCCGCCACGCTCCCACCGGTTCCCGCCGTACCGAACTTCACCGGGCGGGACGCCGAGACCGCCGCCATGGTGGCCCGCCTCACCGCCCCGGCCGTCCCCGGCGAGAGCGACCGGCACCCGCTGACCGTCCTGGTGTCGGGAGCCCCCGGCATCGGCAAATCGGCCCTCGCCCACCACGTCGCCCACCTGGTGCGGGACACCTTCCCGGCCGGCCGGCTGCTGGTGCGGACGACCCGGCCGGACGGCGAACCCCGCGCCGCCGACGATGTCGCGGCGGAGGTCTCGGCGGCCCTGCACCCCGGACGGCCGGGCGAACGCGCCCTGCTGGTACTCGACGACGTGGTGGACGCCGATCAGGTGCGCCCCCTGCTGCCCGTCGTCGCGCAGGCGCGGGGCGCCGTGATCGTCACCAGCCGGATGGGGCTCGCCGGACTCGTCGCCACGCACGGCGGGTGGGTGCACCGGCTCTCCGCGTTCACCGGGGCGGAGTCGTACGCGCTGCTGCTGTCCGTGCTCGGCGCCGAGCGCGTCGAGGCGGAACCGGACGCCGCGCACCGGCTCACGGCGCTGTGCGGTCACTTCCCGCTCGCACTGCGCATCCTGACGGCCCGTCTGCTGACCCGGCCCGGGCTGCGGCTCGGCGACGCCGTCGGCTGGCTGGGCGAGGACCCGCTCGCGCGGCTCGCCCTCACCGACACCCCGGGCCTCTCCGTGACGGCTCACCTCGACGGTGCGCTGAACCGGCTCGACCCGCGGCTCTCCGAGGCGTTCCTGCGGGTCGCGGCAGCACCCCGGGACACCTTCACGGCCGAGGAGATCCCGGCCGTCACCGAAGCGGTACTGGAACGGCTGGCCGACGCCGGACTGCTGGAGGACGGCCCGCCCGGCCCGTACCGCATCCACGAACTGCTCCGCGCCTACGTACGACGAACCGACCAGGCACGCATCCGCCGCACAGAGAAGGTGTGACCCCATGGCCGAGACCGCCGCAACCGCCGCATCCGCCGCGACCGGGACGTTCGACGCGCTCGCCGGAACCCGGCCCCGCATCCGCCGGGACGTGCTGTTCACCGAGACGCCCGGCGGCGTGCTCTTCCACAACGCCGACGGCGGGTTCCACCTGGCCGGCCGCACCGCGTACCGCTTCGCCTCCCTCGTCGTCCCGCACCTGGCCGGTCACCACCGGCTCGCCGATGTCTGCGCGGGCTTCGGGCCGGGGCAGCGGGCGATGGCGGCGGAGCTCGTCAAGACGCTGTACGAGCGGGGGTTCGCCCGCGACGTGCCCGAGGCCGGCACCGGGGCCCGGCCGGTGCCGGACGAGGTGGCGGAACGGTTCGCGGCCCAGATCGCCTACCTCGACCACTACGCCGACGGGGCGCCGGAGCGCTTCGCCCGCTTCCGCGCCACCCGCGTCGCCGTGCTCGGGGACGACGAGGTCGCCCGGTGGTGCGCGCTGAGCCTGCTGCGCAACGGATGCGTGCGGATCGGCACCACCGCGGAGTCCGGCGAGGTCACGGCCGAGGCGGACCGGTCGGCCGCCCGGGTGGACACCGTCGGCGCCGGTACCGTGGCCGGCTGGCAGGACCTGGACGGCTACGACGTCGTCGTGGTGACCGGGGCCGGTGCCGGGGCCCGCACCCAGCGGCTGCTGGCCGCCGGGGTGCCCGAGGGCCGGACCCTGATCCCCGCCTGGCTGTTCGGCGAGCGCCTGGTCGTCGGCCCGCTCTCCACCGCCTCCTCCACCGGCTGCTGGTCCTGCGCCGTGCTGCGGCTCGGCGCCAACGTGTCCGCCGGACAGGCCGCCGAACTGTGGAGCGAGGCGGCGGGCGCCGCACCGGTGTCCGGGCACGAGGTGTCCGGCCCGGTCGCCGCGATGGTGGGCAACCTCCTCGGCTACGAGATCTTCCGCCTCACCACGGGCGCGCTGCCCGCCGAGACGGACGGCCAGGCCCTCGTCCAGGACCTGGCCTCGCTGGACGTGATGTCCGAACCGGTCCTGCGGCACCCCCGCTGCGTCCGCTGCGCCGCCGTGGATCCGCGGGAGCCGGCCCCGGCGCTGCCGGACGGCCTGGCGCTTCCGGTCACGCCGACCGTGGAGACCGCCCGCGACGCGGAGGCCATGGTCGAGGACCTGAACCGGATCGGCGCGGTGCTGGTACGCCCGCACACCGGGGTCTTCAGCCGGTACGACGACGAGGGGCTGACCCAGACCCCGCTGAAGATCAGCCGCGTCGACGTGGCGCTCGGCGCCGGCCCGCGGCGACGGATCGCCGCCTTCGACGTCCACCACCTGGCGGGCGCGCGGATGCGGGCGCTGTACGCGGCGGCGACCGCGTACGTGGAGCACGTCGTGCCCCTCGACCCGGCCGCCGGGACGGCGGCGGACCGGACCCTGGGGCCGGACGCCCTGACGACCGGGGGCGGGAGCGGTGCCGCGCCGCTGGCCTGGACCGTCGCGACCTCGCTCATCGGCAAGGAACCGGTCCGGGTGCCGGCCGCCGCCGTACGGAGCTTCGGGGCGCACAACCGCGACCGGATCCACCTCGCGACGGTCGCGGGAGCGGGCGCGGGCGCGGACGCGCGGGAGGCGGCGGGCGTCGGGCTGATGTCGGCGCTGGCACATGACGCGCTGCTGCGGGCGGTCCGGGGCGCGACGCGGGTGAGCCCGGTCGCCGACGGCGGCGACGACCCGGAGCTGGTGTTCCTGCTGAAGTCCGCCGCCAACCTGGACCTCGCGGTGGACCTGCTGGACCTCGGGGAGGCGGAGCGCACCTCGGCCCATGTGGTGCTGGCCCGGGAGTCCGACGGCGGGGGCGAGGGCCGGTGGGCGGTCGGCGCGGGACTGTCGTGCCGGGAGGCGGCCTGCGCCGCGGTGCGGGACCTGCTCGGCCGGGCGCAGCTCGCGGCCGAGGACCCGGACGCGGACGTCGACCCGGGCGACCCGCTCGTCCGCGACCTCGCCGCCGCGAGCATCGCCGTGACCGGCGGCCCGGTCGCCGCGGACGGGCCCGCGACCACGTTCGCCGCGGTGCTCGACCGGCTCCGGCTCGCCGGACGCGACGCGCTGTACGTGCCCACCACCCCGGCCGATCTCGCCGCCGGGTCCATCAGCACCGCCCGGGTGCTGCTCACGGTGGACGGCGAGGGCGGCCCCGATGCCCGTTGAGACCCCGGTCCGTGACCACCCGCGGACGACGGAGCCCGCGCCGTGGACGGATGCCGCGGCCACCCTCGCGGCACTCCTCCACGACGCACTGGCCCACCACGGCACCCCGCCGCCGCTGGACGTGGCGCCGCTCGGCGTACGCGACGCCTTCGCGCCCGAAGCGGCCGGTCCCGGGGCCGGGTCCGGTCCGGACGACCTGGCCGGTCCCGGCGCCGTGCCCGCCGTGCCCGTCCGCTTCTACGGCCGGCACGTCGTCGTCGGACCCTTCGCGCCGCCCGGACGCCCCGGCCGACGGGTCTGCGCGCACTGTCTCGAACGGCGGTGGCAGGCGGTCCGGTCCGTCGCGCTGCGCGAGGCGCTGGAGCTCGGTTCGGGCACCCGGACCGCCGGGGAGTTCCCCTACCTCACCCCGTTCGCCGCGCACACGCTCGCCGGGGTCGTCGCCTCCCGGCTCGGCGGCGGCGGACCGGACACCGGCGCCCTGCCCGCCGTGCACCTGGTGGATCTGGAGACCCTGCTGGTCCGGCACTACCCGCTCGTCCCGGACCCCGAGTGCCCGCGGTGCGGGGTGACGGAACCGGACACCGCCGACGCCGCCGCGATCACCCTGCGCCCGGCGCCCAAACGCCGGCCCGGCAGCTTCCGGGTCCGGGACATCGGGACGTACGACCTGCCTGTCGCGCCCTACGCCAACCCGGTGTGCGGATCGCTCGGCCCGTCCGTCGTCCAGGACGTCTCCTCCACCTCCACCTCCGCCACCATCGGCTGCTTCTCCATGCGTTCGGGGGAGTACCTGCGCGAGACCTTCTGGGGCGGCCACGCCGACACCTTCGCCGAAAGCCTGCGGATCGGGGTGCTCGAAGGTCTGGAGCGGTACGCGGGCATGCGGCCCCGGTCCCGCGGGGCGCGCACGCGCGACTCCCTGAACGCCCTGCGCGCGCGCGGCGAGCACGCGCTCGACCCGCGCGTGTGCGGGCTGTACTCGGACGCCTTCCACCGCGCCAACCCCCGGATCACCCCGTTCTCCCCGGACCGTGCCGTCCCCTGGGTCCACGGCTGGTCCCTGCGCGACGGGCGCGCGGTCCTGGTGCCCGAAGTCCTCACGTACTACCACGCACCCGGCCTGGAGAACCGCTTCGTCCAGGAGAGCTCCAACGGCTGCGCCTCCGGGGGCTGCCTGGAGGAGGCCGTCTACTTCGGGCTGATGGAACTCGTCGAGCGCGACGCGTTCCTGCTCACCTGGTACGGGCGGGCCGCGCTGCCGGAGATCGACCCGCGCACCAGCCGCCGCCCGGCCACGCGTCAGATGGTCGACCGGCTGGAGATGTACGGCTACGAGGCCCGCTTCTTCGACACCCGGATCTCCTTCCCCATCCCGGTCGTCACGGGCGTCGCCGTGCGGAGGGACGGCGGCCCGGGCCTGATGTGCTTCGGCGCGGGTGCCGGACTCGACCCGGAAGCGGCCCTGGCCGGGGCACTGTGCGAGATCGCCACCGACGCGGTGAACCTGCGCGGACGCACCGAGCGCGACGAGGAACGGCTGCGCGCCATGGCGGACGACTTCCACCGGGTCGAGGCGCTGCACGACCACCCGCTGGCCTACGGCATCCCGGAGATGGGCCGGCACGCGCACTTCCTGACCGGTGAGCCGGGGGCGCCGCGCCCGCCCCTGCGGTCCTTCGACGAACTGTACGGGGACGGCTCGGTGCTGCCCGCCTCCGACGACCTGCGGGACGACCTGACCCGGTGCGTGGACGCCGTCACCGCCGCCGGGTTCGACGTGATCGTCGTCGACCAGACCATGCCGGAACAGCGCGAGCTGGGCCTGACCACGGTCGGCGTCCTCGTGCCCGGGCTGCTGCCCATCGACTTCGGGTGGACCCGGCAGCGCGCGCTCGGCATGGACCGGCTGCGCACCGCCCTGCGCGAGGCCGGACTGCGCGAGCGCGATCTCACCGACGCCGACCTCAACCCCGCCCCGCACCCCTTCCCGTGACCGAGGAGCCCGCCATGGGGTACGCCCATGAATACGCCGCCGCGATCCTTCATCGCGGCCGGATCCCGATGGATCCCGTCGACTACGTGCCGAACTGGTCGGACGGCCCGCGCAAGGCCAAGTTCTACCCCGGCGTCGACAGCTTCCCGCTGCCCGCCTGCCCCTACCCGGCCGACGCCGCCGTCGACCGGGGCCTCGCCCAGGAGACCGGCGAGGGAGCCGAGTTCGACCTGACGCTGCTCGCCGGGATGCTCCGTGACTCCTACGGCCTGACCGGCCGCCGCCTGGGCGTCCAGGCCAACACCGACCTCGGCGCCCTGCCGCACTACCCGCTCGCCAACTGGTCCCGGGGTGCCGCCTCCGGCGGCGGGCTCTACCCGGTCGGCGTCTACTGGGTGTCCGGGCCGAGCGGCCCCGTACCCCCGGGGGTGCACTACTACTCCACCCGGCACCACGCGATGCAGCGGCTGCTCACCGGCGACGTGTCGGACGAGGTGCGGGCGGCGCTCGGGGACGGGGCGCCCGGCCCGGACACCGATCAGTACCTGGTCCTCGGCATCAAGTACTGGCAGAACGCCTTCAAGTACAACAACTTCTCCTTCCACGCCGTGTCCATGGACCTCGGCGCCTGCGTGCAGACCTGGCGCATGTGGGCCGGCGCCCGCGGGCTGCGCGTCGAGCCCGCGCTCTGGTTCGACGAGGAGCGCCTCGGACGGCTGCTCGGCGTGGACACCGAGGAGGAGGGCGTCTTCGCCGTCGTACCGCTGAAGTGGGCCGGGGCCGCCCGGCGGGGCGGGGCCGCCTCCCGCACCACGTCCCCGGCCCCGGTCTCCGTGTGCCACCGGGACCGCGAGCGCTCCCGCACGGTGCTCGCCTTCGACGCGCTCCGCCGGATGCAGGCCGTCACCGCCGCCGGTGCCACCGACCGCCCCGGCCCGGACGCGCTCGCCCCCGCCGCCGCGCACCCCGCCGACCCGAACCGCCCCGAGGTGGCGCTGCCGCCCTGCCGGCCGCTCGACACGGACGTACGCACCGCGCTGCGCGCCCGCCGCAGCAGCTTCGGCCGCTTCGACGCGCAGCGCCCCATCGACGCCGAGCAGTTGGCGGCCTGCCTGGCGGCCTGCGCGGCCGGTTCGCGGATCGGCGGGGACAGCGGGGGGCAGCGGCTGGCGAAGCTCTACGCGTTCATCGGCCACGTCGAGGGGATCACGCCCGGCGCGTACGCGTACGACCCCGACGCGCACAGCCTGCGCCTGGTGAAGGCGGGCAGACCGGGGGAGTTCCTGCAGAAGAACTACTTCCTGTCGAACTACAACCTGGAACAGGCGGCCGCGGTCCTGGTGCCCACCGTCCGCACCGAAGCCGTCCTCGACGCCGTCGGGGACCGTGGCTACCGCCTGGTCAACGCCACCGTCGGGGCGATCGCCCAGACCGCCTACACCGCCGCGTCCGCCGCGGGCATCGGCTGCGGGGTGGCGCTCGGCTTCGACAACATCTCGTACATCGAGGAACTCTCGCTCGCCGGCACGGGCGAGGCGCCGCTGCTGATCATGATGATCGGCAACGAGCGGCCCGCCCCGGCCGACTTCCGGTACGAGATCGCCTGAGCGCCGCCACCGTGGACGACGACCGGAACGAGAAGGGGAGACCCGCCATGACGCCGGACCACCCATCCACCGCCACCGCCACCCGCCCCCGCTTCATGCTGCGGGTCGCCGGGCTGCCGGTCGACAGTGTCCGGGCCCTGCGCTGTCCGGAGAGCCGCCGCTGGGCCGATGAGGTCCTGCACGCCACCGAGCGGTCACGTGCCGACGGCGAGCGGATCGGCGACCTGATCCACGGCCTCGTCGGCGGCAGCGAGGACGAGGACCTGCGCCGCACGCTCCTCGGGCTGCGCCGGGACGTCTTCAACAACCGGCTGCCGCGCCCCGGGACCGCAGAGCGCGCACTGGCCCTCGTACGGGAGCGGGACGCGGCGGCCGGCACGGCGCTGGCACAGTGGCTGACCGGCCGCCGCCGGCTGGACGAGCACCGGGCGGCGGGCGCCGCCCTGCTCGCCGACGAGACCCGGCGCGCCCGCGACGCGCTGCGTCGGCTGGCGGGCGAGGAACGACTGCGCAAGGGGCTGCTGCTGGCGTCCCCGGCGCTGGACGCCCAGCTCGACACGTACACGAGGAGCGGTGCCGGCACCGTCCCGGACAAGAAGCGGCGCAAGATCGAACGCTCGCTGCTGTCGTACCTGTACCGCACCGCGTGCAAGACCAGCCCGTTCTCCACGTTCACCGGCGTCGCCCTCGGTGCCTTCGATGAACCCGCCGAGGGCCGTGAACCCGCCGGGGGCCGTGAATCCGCCGGGGGCTCCGGACCCGCCGAGGACCGGGGGTTCCGGGTCCGGGTCGACGACGCGTGGACCGGGCGGCTGCGGCTCAACGTCGTCGCCGTCGGCAGGCTCGCCGAGGCGGTGGTCGCGGACCCGGCCCGCCGCGCCGACCTGCCGGTCGCCCCGGCCTCCGGCTGGAACCGCGACGACGACCGGGTCCGCTACGTGCGCCGCTGGGTCACCCAGGGCGACGAGGACACCGCCGTCACCTTCGACGCGGTGAAGGACCGGCTGTTCTTCCTCCGCCGCAGCGGCACCCTGGAACGGCTGCTCGGCCTGTTCGAGGAGCGCGGCACCGTGCGCCACGGGGAGCTGGCCGACTGGCTCGCAAAGGACCAGGGCGCCGACGAGGAGGAGTGCGCCCGCTACCTCCAGGCACTCCTCGACCTCGGCATGGTCCAGGTCCCGTGCCTGCGCACCGAGGTCCACGACACGGACCCGCTGGACGCCTTCCGCACCTCGCTGCGCGGACTGGACCGGCCCTGGGCGGACCGGCTCGCCGGCCTGCTCGACGCCCCGGCGTCCTGCGTCGCACGGTTCGCCGACGCGGACCCGGCCGGACGGCGGGCCCTCATGGACGAGTTGCGGGCCGCGCTGCGCACCGTCCAGGAGGACGAACTCGGCGTGGAGCGGGCGAGGATCCCGCAGACCCTGCTGTACGAGGACGTGGCGGCCGGACGGCACACCGGGCTCTCCGCCCGGGCCTGGGAGGACCTGGCGGCCGGACCGCTCGGCGCGGTGGAACGCGTCCTGCCCGCCTTCGACCTGACGCTGCCGCAGCGCGTCACGTTCAAGGGGTTCTTCACCGCCCGGTACGGGCGGGGCGGACGCTGCGACGACCTGCTGAAACTGGTCCACGACTTCCATGAGGACTTCTTCGACCAGTACATGTCGTTCACCGCGAAGCGCACCGCGTTCGACGCGGACGGGAACTACGTACCGGAGGAGAACTGGCTCTCCCTGCCGCAGCTCAAGGCCCTCGACACGGCCCGGCAGACGTTCGTGGAGCGGATGCGCGCCCTGTGGGCCGTCTGGGAGAAGGAGGGCGGCGGCGCCGGCGAGATCCGGGTGGACGGCGACCTCCTCGACGAGGTGGCGGCGGAACTCACCCCGCTGCGGACCGAGTTCACCCCGCTCGCGCACCATGTGCAGATCGTGGACCGGCCCGCTGATCCGCTGGTCGTCCTCAACCGCTCCTACGGAGGCGTCTCCTTCCCGTTCAGCAGGTTCACGCACCTCTTCGACGGCCTCGACGCACAACTGCTCGCCGCCACCGCCGGGCTGGTCTCCGAGGACGCCGTCCTCGCCGAGGTCACCGGCGGGCCCGTCACCAGCAACCTCAACCTGCACGGCCGGCTGACCGAGTACGAGATCGTCTGCCCCGGCGAGCGCGGCACCCTCCCCGCCTCCCACCGCATCCACCTGGACGACCTGCATCTCGTCCACGACCCGGCCACGGACCGGCTCGTGCTGCGCTCCACCCGGCTGGGCAAGGAGGTGGTGCCCGTGTACCTCGGCTATCTCGTCCCCCTGGCCCTGCCCGAACTGCCCCGCACCCTGCTGCTGCTCTCGCCGACCTCCATGTCCCCGCTCAACGTGTGGGGCGGCGTGCCCGAGGGCGCGGCGGAGGGCGGAGTCACCCGGAGGCCGCGGGTCCGGCACGGCAGCGTGGTGCTGAGCCGGCGCAGCTGGAGCGCGCCCGCCGCCGTGCTGCCGCTGCGCGGGCCGGGGACCGGCGACGACACCTGGTTCCTGGGCTGGCACGCGTTCCGCCGCGCCCACGGCCTGCCGGACCGGGTCTTCGCCACCGTCGCGGACAGCGGGGCACGCGGGGCGACCGGCACCAAGCCGAGCTACGTCGACTTCGACAGCCCGCTCTCCCTGTCCGCGTTCGAGGCGCTGATCAGGAGCGCCGGGGCCCGGGTCGTGTTCCGGGAGATGCTGCCGGACGAGGACGGGCTGCACACCGTCTCCGGCCGGGGCCGGCACGTTGCCGAACTCGCGGTGGAGACCGTCACCCCCGTCCGAAGGAGAGACCAGTCATGAGCACCGCACCCTCCACCCGGGCCGCCGGACGGACCGGCCGGTCGGGGGCCTGGCAGGCCACCCACATCTTCTACGCCGCCAACCCCCGCCCGATGCTCACCCACTGCATCCGCCCCCTGGTGGCGGAGCTGGCGGCGGACGGCCTGCTCGCGGGCTACTTCTTCATCAACTACTGGTTGGAGGGCCCCCATGTGCGGCTGCGGATCAGGCCGTCCGCCCCGGATGCCGAAGCCGAGGTCCGGCGCCGCACCGAGGCGGCCGTCGACGCCTTCCTGGCCGAGCGGCCCGCGCTGTACGAGGTCGACTCCGGCTTCCTCAACGACTTCTACAACACCCTCTTCGACATCGAGTTCCCCGGCGCCGAACGCGGCGACTACATGGACGACCAGGGCCGGATGAACCTGCGCCCCAACAACTCGCGCAGCGACGAGCGTTACGAACCGGAGTACGGCAAATACGGCGGCCCGGCCGGGATCGAGCTGGCCGAATGGCACTTCCGGCACTCCAGCGACCTCGTCATCGACGCTTTCCGGACGAAGAACCTCCACCTGCGGACCGTGCTGCTCGGCACCTCCGCCCAGCTGATGATGGTGATGTCCGCGGCCTTCCTGCCCGGCCGGCGGGAACTCGCCGACTACCTCGACAGCTACTACGCGTTCTGGCACCGGGCCTTTCCCGGCACCGGCTTCATCGGCAGCGACGAGTACGACCGCAACTACGCCTCGATGGCCGCGGGCCTGGCCGGCCGCTTCGCCCGCGTCCGGGCCGCCGTCGCGGGCGAGGAGGGCGCGGCCCGCCTGCCCGGATTCCTCGCCGGATGGGCCGAGCACTGCGCCGAACTGCGGGAGCGGGCCGTCAAGCTGACCCTCGACGGCGATCTGACGTTCCGCTCCTGGGACGGCGAGCGCGACGAGACGGTCACCGACCCGGCGGCCTCCCTGCCGCTGCTCCTGTCCCCGTACATGCATATGACCAACAACCGGCTGCACGTGACGATCCGGGACGAGGCGTACCTCTCGCACGTGCTCGGCCGGGCCCTGCGGGAGCCGGGATGAGCGCCGCCGACGCCCTCGCCGAGTACCGGCCCGCACTGCGGCCCCGGGTCCTGCTCAGCGACGCGCTGCTGCACGGCGCCGCGACGGTGCACCTGATCAAGGACACCGACAGCGGCAGCTCCTTCAGGGTCGGGCCGAAGGAGCACTTCCTCATCGCCAGGATGGACGGGGAGCGCAGCCTGCGGGAGATCGGCGAGGAGTACGCGCGGGAGTACGGGCGCAGGCTGGACGGCGCGCGCTGGCAGCAGATCCTGCGGATGCTCGGCTCCCGCGGCCTGCTGGCCGGGGCACCTGCGGCGACGGAGTCCGCCGTGAAGGCCGCTGTGGCCGGTGCGGCTGCGGCCGGGGGGTCTTCCGCCGCACCCTCGGCGGCGTCCCGACGCGGGGTGCTGCGCGGCAGTGTCCGGCTGGTCGCCGACGCGGACGCCACCACCGCCCGGCTGCACCGGGTGGTGGGCTTCCTGCTGGCCCCGGGATGGCTGGTGCCCCTGCTGGTCCTGGTGGCGGCGATGGAGACGGCCGTCGTGGTGAACGCGGGCGAACTCCTGGTCGACACCCGGGACCTGTTCACCAACCCGGTGCTGCTGACGGGCACCGCGACCCTGCTCTGGTTCAGCACCGCCCTGCACGAACTCGCCCACGGGATCGTCGCCCGGCACCACGGCGGCACCGTGGCCGAAATAGGTCTGCGCTGGCGACTGCCCGTGGTCATCATGTACTGCACAGTCGGCAACTACCTCTACCTGGGCTCGCGTCGGCAGCGCATCCACACGGCGTCGGCGGGCGCGGTGATGAACCTGCTGTTCCTGCTGCCGTTCTGCGCACTGTGGCTGTTCGCCCCCCTGGACACGGCCACGCACGACGCGCTCGGCGGCCTGCTGCTCCTCGGCAGCGTCCAGGCGTTCGCCATGCTGGTCCCCCTTCCGCCGCTCGACGGCTACCGGATCGTGAGCCAGCTGTGCGGTGCCACCGAACTGGCCGCGTCGACCGGTACGTACCTGCGCCTGGCCGCCCGTCGCGACCCGGCGGCTGCCGCGTACCCGCGCCGCGCCCGGACCGCGTACCTCGCCTACGGGCTCGGATCGGTGCTCGTGCTCGCGCTGATCCTCGCCGCCGCCGTGGCGGCTGCCCACCATCTGCTGACCGTGTGACCACGGGCGACCGTGCGACCGACGACCGCAAGGAGAAGTCCATGACCCCCACCGCCCCTTCCGCCTCCCCGGGGAGCCAGGCCGGGCCGGACGACGGCCACCGCGCGGCGGCCGTCGTCCTCGACGACGTGCACAAGCGGTACGGCGGCACGCACGCCGTCGACGGGGTGTCCCTCACCGTGCCGCGCGGCGAGTTCTTCGGGCTGATCGGCCCCAACGGGGCGGGCAAGACCACCCTCGTCGAGATCATGGAGGGGCAGCGCAAGGCCGACTCCGGGACCGTGACCGTCCTCGGCGCCGCCCCCTGGCCGCGCAACGCCGCCCTGCTGCCCCGGCTCGGCGTACAGACCCAGACCTCGGCGTTCTTCGTCCGCCTCACCGCCCGCGAGCATCTGCGCACCCTGGCCGCCCTCTACCGGACGGACCACGCGGCGGCCGAACGCGCACTGGAGTCCGTCGGCCTCGTGGAGCAGGGCGACACCCGGGTGGACGACCTCTCCGGCGGCCAGCGCCAGCGGCTCGCCATCGCCTCCGCCCTCGTCCACGAACCCGAACTGATCTTCCTGGACGAGCCGACAGCGGCCCTCGACCCGCAGGCCCGCCGGGCCCTGTGGCAGGTGCTGCGCGACCTGAAGGGCGCGGGCCGCACCATCATCTACACCACCCACCACCTCGACGAGGCCGAGGCACTCTGCGACCGCGTCGCCATCATGGTCGACGGCTCCGTCGCCGCACTCGACAGCCCCGCCCGCCTGATCGCCGCGGCCGGCCCCACCACCCGGCTGCTGGTCCCCGAGGGCCGCATGACCGCCGACCGGGCACGGGCCATCGAGGGCGTCGACAGCGTCACCGAGGAGCCCGGCGTACTCGTGCTGGAAACCCTCGAATCGGGCAGGGTGCTGGCCGCCGTCGACGCGCTGGCCGGCCTCCAGGGCGTCCAGACCCGCACCGTGAGCCTCGAAGACGTGTACCTGACGCTCACCGGGGCGCGGGCCGGAGCCCCCCGGCCGTAACGGGCCCCACCGCAGTACCCCGTGCCACCCCCACCCGCGCACCCAGCGATACGGAGACACCCCCGATGAGCGCATACGCGGCGCTGAGCCAGGCCGGATACCGGGCCTACACACGCGACAGGACCACGCTCTTCTTCACCTTCGCCTTCCCGCTCATCTTCCTGGTGGTCTTCGGGCTGATCTTCCACGGGCAGACGGTCGAGGAGAGCGGCAAGCCGTACATCAACTACATCGCCCCCGGCGTCCTGTCCTGGGGCGTCGGCAACGCCGCCGTGTTCGGCGTCGGATTCGTCCTCATGCAGTGGCGGCGCGACGACATCCTGCGCCTCATCCGGATGACCCCGACGCCGGTGTCCGCCGTCCTCGCCTCCCGCTACGTCCTGGCGCTGGGCATCGGCGCGGTGCAGGCCGTGCTCTTCGTCGCCGTGGCGCTGCTGCCCTCGTTCGGCCTCCGGCTGGACGGCCGCTGGCCGCTCGCCCTGCCGGTGCTGGTCATCGGCATCACCGCGTTCCTCGCGCTGGGCGTCATCGTCGGCAGCCACGCGAAGACCCCCGAGGCCGTCGCCGCCGTGGCCAACTGCCTGATGATCCCCATGGCGTTCCTGTCCGGCTCGTTCTTCCCGCTGGACGCCATGCCCGCCTGGATGCAGAACCTCTCCCGCGTCCTGCCACTGCGCTACCTCAACGACGGGATCTCCGGGGCCCTGACCGGTGACGGCACCACCGGGGACATCGGCCTGTCCTGCGCGGTGCTCGCCGGCTTCGCCCTGGTCCTGTGCGCCGTCGCGCTCAAGACCTTCCGCTGGAGCGACAAGTCATGACGACCGCCACCGCCACCCCGCCCGTGCGCGGCGAGAGCCCGCTGGAAGCCGCCCGCGCCGGTCTCCAGCACGCGCTGACCACCCGGCACGCGTCGGCGACCCGGCACACTCCGACCACCCGGCACGCGCACCCGTCGGCGCGGCGGGTGCTTCCCGCCCCGCTCGTCGTCCCCCTGGGCGCGGCCGACACCCTCGGCTTCGGCCACCCCGACCCGTACGCGGACACCCGCCCCGCCGCGCAGGTCCAGCTCACCTCCCGCGCCGTACTCATCGGACCGTGGGGCGGCGGCCCCGGCACCACCGCCTGCGGGCAGTGCCTCGCCATGCGCTGGCAACGGCTGCGCAGCCGCTCGGAACGCGAGGCACTGGAACGCGGCGGCGCGCCGCACGGCGCCGCCCACTGGCCGGTCCTCACCGACTACGCGGTCGACGCCGTCTGGGCCACCTACCGCGCCGTACTCGGCGGCGGCCACGACCTCCCCGACGCGACCCCCGCCGACCGCGCCCTGCCCCGGGTCACCCGGGTCGATCTGGTGACCCTCGCCACCGCGACGTTCCCGCTCCTGCCCGAACCCCTCTGCCCCTCCTGCGTCCAGGAGATCCCCGACACCGCCGCCTCGGCCCGCATGGTCCTGCGCCCCGCCCCCAAACCGGACCCGGACGGCTACCGGTTGCGGCCCCTCGCCTCCTACCCCCTGCCGGTCGCGGCCCTCGCCAACCCGGTGTGCGGCACCCTCGGCTCCGACACCTGGATCAATCCGACGTCCACCACCACCGCACCGGTCGCCGGCACCCACTTCGTACGCGGCTACGCCGGGCTCAACGACGTCACCTGGAGCGGCCAGGCCAACCGCTACGACACCAGCCGCGTCCTGGCCCACCTGGAGGGGCTGGAGCGGTACGCGGGCACCACCCGCAGACGCGGCACCTCACCCGTCGTCGGCGCCTACACCGAACTGGCCGACCACGCGCTCGACCCGGCCGCGTGCGGCCTCTACGCCCCCGAGACCTACGCGAGCGACCCGATGGTCTCCCCGTTCGACCCGGACCGGCCCATTCCCTGGGTGTGGGGTCACTCCCTGCGCGACGACCGGCCC
This sequence comes from Streptomyces sp. NPDC058051, assembly GCF_042885475.1. Lineage (NCBI taxonomy): Bacteria > Bacillati > Actinomycetota > Actinomycetes > Kitasatosporales > Streptomycetaceae > Streptomyces > Streptomyces sp. NPDC058051. The sequence continues at coordinate 141,332 of NZ_JBHVRW010000009.1, read as the reverse complement.
GTCCTGGTGCCCGCCAGGCTCGCCCACTACAGCGCCGGCGTCGACGCCGACAACTTCGTCTTCGAATGCTCCAACGGCTGTGCCACCGGCGGCAGTCTGGAGGAGGCGATCCTGTACGGGCTCCTCGAAATCGTCGAACGGGACGCCTTCCTGCTGGCCTGGTACGGGCGCGCCCCCCTCGCCGCGATCGACCTCGCGGCCTGCCGCTCGCCCGCCGTCCGCACGATGATCGACCGGGCCGCGCTGCACGGCTACGACGTCCATGCCTTCGATACCCGGATGGACCTGGCCGTCCCCGTCGTCACGGCTCTCGCGGTACGCGGGGACGGCGGACACGGGACGCTGTCGTTCGCCGCCGCCGCCGGGTTCGATCCGGAGGACACCATCGAGTCGGCCCTGTCCGAAGTCCTCACGTACATTCCGCACCTGCCCTACCAGGTGGCCGAGCGCCACGGCGAACTCGACGCCATGGCCCAGGACTTCACCCTGGTGCGTCAGTTGAAGGACCATGCCCAGCTCTACGGGCTGCCCGCGATGGCCGTGCACGCGAAGGAGTACCTGGAGCCCGTCGCCGTCCGCACGCCGGCCGACACCTTCGCCGACTGGGAGGCGCGACGCCCCCGCACCGGAGACCTGCTGGACGACCTGAACCTGCTGTGCGGCTCGCTCGCCGCAGCCGGGCACGATGTCATCGCGGTCGACCAGACCACGCCCGAGCAGCGCCGGATGGGTCTGCACACCGTCGCCGCCCTCGTCCCCGGCTTCCTGCCGCTGGACTTCGGCTGGACGAGGCAGCGCGCCCTGCTGATGCCCCGGCTGCGGACCGCGCTGCGGGCGGCGGGGCGGCGCGCCGACGATCTTCCGGAGTCCGCGATCAAGCGCGTCCCGCACCCGTTCCCGTGACAGGCGGGGGACGGGGCGAGGACGCCCGCGAGCCCTCTTCGCGCTCGCTGAGCGAAGAGGGCTCGGGGACGTGCGCGGACTGCGGCCGGATCAGGCGCTGCAGGAGGTGGTGCTGGTGGTGCTGGAACAGGTGGACGTCGAGGAGCAGGACGTCGAACCGGCGAGCACGACCTCCGCGGCGTCCGAGTAGTCCGAGATCTCGAAGGTCTCCGACTCCAGCTCCAGGATCTCGTCGGCGAGGGTGGCGAGCTCGGTCTTCGGGGCCATGGTGTTCTCCCTTGGGTCACGGGGATCGGCCGGCCGCTCCGGCGCTGTTCCCCTGTGTGGATGCCATTGCAGTGGAGGCCGCTGTCAGATCGGCCGCGCTTTCGCTGTCAGACCGCTGGCACCCCATGACAGCGGAACGTCGAATTCCTGAAGCCGGCACGGCTCAGGCTCGTGGACAGGACCCAACGCCCCAGCGGAACGAGGTGAGATGACATGAAGGAGAACCCCGCGCCGCCCGAACCCGCACCGCCCGAGACCGCGCCGCCCGAACCCGCACCGCCCGAAACCGCCTTGCCCAAACCCGCCTCGCCCGAACACCCGCCGTCCGTACGGCCCCCGTCCGTACGGCCCCCGGCCGTACCGCCCCCGGTCGTCGAGCGGGCGGTCCTGCGCCCCGCCGTCGAGCTGTACCTCGACACGCATGCCCATCCGGAGCTGTCGGGGGCGGAGCAGCGCACCGCCGACCGGTTCGCGGCCCGGCTGGAGGCGAGCGGCTGCACGGTCACCCGGAAGGTCGGCGGCGGGCACGGACTCGTGGGCGTCCTGCACAACGGGGCCGGTCCGACGGTCCTGCTCCGCACCGAACTCGACGCGCTCCCGGTCACCGAGCGCACCGGCCTCGCCTACGCCAGTACCGTGCCCGGCGTGATGCACGCCTGCGGCCACGACCTCCATCTCGCCGCGGTCGCCGGAGCGGTCGCCGAACTCTCCCGTACGCGCTCCGCGTGGCGCGGCACCGTCCTCGTCGTGGGCCAGCCCGCCGAGGAGACCCTGACCGGGGCGCGGGCGATGCTGGCGGACGGGCTGTACGAGCGGTTCGGCACCCCGGACGTCGTCCTCGCCCAGCACGCCTCGCCCGCCCCCGCAGGCACCCTCGCGCACGCGGCGGACTTCCGCGGCCCCCTGATGGCGGCCAGCACGTCGGTGGACGTCACCCTGTACGGGCGCGGCGGCCACGCGGGCACCCCGCACCTCACCGTCGACCCGGTCGTGGCGGCGGCGGCCACCGTCCTGCGGCTCCAGTCCGTCGTGTCCCGGGAGACCGCTCCGGCCGAGCAGGCGGTGCTGAGCGTCGGCATGCTGCGGGCCGGCGAGCGCGGCAACGTGATCCCGGACACCGCCGAACTGGCCCTGTGCATAAGGGCGTTGTCCGAACCGGTGCTCGACCGCATGACGGCCGCCGCGACGCGGATCGTACGGGCGGAGAGCGCGGCGTCCGGCTGCCCGCGGGATCCGGACCTCACCGTCACCGCGCGCTCCCCCGCCCTGCTGACCGACGCCGCCGCCACCGCATCCGTACGCGGGGCGCACGAGGCCCTGTTCGGCCCGGAGCGGGTGACGGACTGCGGCCCGCTCACGGCCACCGAGGACTTTCCCTGGTTCGGCTCCGACGGTGTGGCGACGGTGTACTGGATGCTCGGTGTGACAGGGGTACGGCAGTGGCGCGCCGCCCGGAACGGCGGACCGCCCGTACCGCCCAACCACGCGCCGGAGTTCGCCCCGGACGTGCGGACCGCTCTGCCCGCCGGGATCGCGGCGATGGCATCGGCCGCCGCGCACGTGCTGGGCCGGGAAGGGGGCACACCATGACTCGCCCCGACCGGCAGACCGCTCGTGGGCAGGACGCCCGCCACGCCCCGGGCCGTGTCGACGTGGTCACCGTCCGCCGGGACAGCGCAGCCCCGACCGGCGAGACGACCGTCGTGCGCCTGCTGAGCCTGCTCCCCGCCCACTGGGTCTGCACGCCGGGATCAGTGGGCCCCGACCGGATCGCCCTGTGCATCGCCCTGACCCCCGCCCTCGACCCGAGGACGGTCCGCCGTGCCGTCTCCGCCGTCCTCACCGACCGGGCGCTGGAGGGATGGGAGGAGGAGCGCTGAGGGCACGGGTGGGGGTGCGGTCCCGTCCCGGCGACGGCCGCCCGGGGCCTGCACGTGTACCGGATCCGGGCTCGCGGCCGGGGCCTGCACAGGATTCCGGGCCGATGCGTGACGACGGCCGCCCGGGGCCTGCACGTGTACCGGATCCGGGCTCGCGGCCGGGCGCCCCGCGCCCGCACGGGATCCGGCGCCGCCGCGCGGCCCCGGCTTCCTCAGATCCAGCCCCGCTCCCGGGCCAGCAGCGCCGCCTGGGCCCGGCTCGCCGCACCGAGCTTCTGCATCAGATCGGCGACATAGCGACGGTACGTCCGCACCGAGACGCCCAGCTCGCGGGCGCCCGCCTCGTCCTTGCCCACGGTGCACATCGACACCAGCACCCGCTGTTCGGTCACCGTGAGGCTGTCGTCCGCCGCCCCGGTGTCCTCGCCGCTCGCCTGCGCGAGATCGTCCGCCTGGTCCCAGATCTTCTCGAAGAGGGCGATGATGTTGGAGACCAGGCCGGTGCGATGGGCGAGCAGCGCGCCGCGCGAGGTGTTGTGCGGATCCAGCGGGACCAGCGCGGCCCTGCGGTCGTACACCAGCAGTCGTTCGGCCGTGTGCGCCGTCACCCGGATCGAGGCCCCGTGCGCGGCCAGCTCCCGGAGATAGGCGGCGGTGGCCGGATCCCGCAGCGCGGCCTGTGCGACGACGTTCCGGATGCGCACGCCGCGCCGCAGACATCGCAGATCCAGCGGGCGCGAACGGGCGATGTTCTCGGGCGACAGCCTGGTGTACGGCTCCACGGAGAGGATCTCGTCCCGTGCGAAGAACGCGAGGTCGTCGATCCGGTTGCGGATCTGGGCAAGCCCCTCCAACTGCTCGATCCCCGGGGGAGGGGGTCTTCGCGCCCCCTGCTCCGCGCGTAGACCGTCAATGACATGGCGGGACCGGGTGACGCGCTGGAGCTCCTGGTGGAGGGCGTGCAGACGCAGGTCGATCAGCCTGGACAGCGCCACTTCGGGGTCGGTCGGGAAAATGCGCTGGTCGATGCCCTCCGGGTGCAGGAGCCCCAGCTCCTGGAGCCGGTCGACGCACGCGCGTGCGGCCTGCGGGTCGGTGTGCAGCAGGAGGTGCAGATCGTCGGTGGCGGTGCCGGGGTTGCGCAGGAAGTGCCGGTAGACCTGTTCCTCGGCTTCCGAGACCCCGAATACGGACATCTCGTTCTCGCCCACGTGTGCCCCCGCTGTCCGGTCGATGCGTGGCCGTGCACCTCCGGGGGTCGCCCGTCAGCGCTGGTCGACGGTTGCCGTACTCACTGCCGTGCAACTGTGTGTGGAATCCCAGGCCAAAGCGTAGACGCTGGGATCGTTCCTGTGACGATCCCGGACACAACTGTGTGGGGTGCGGAGATGAACGGCGTGTGGCACGCGACGAACGGCACCCGACGCGCGACGGGCGGTGCCGACCGGAACCGCGCCGCCTCGTCGGCGCGCGGGGCGATCGCGGACACGGCCGTCGCCGCGGAGTCGTAGGCTGGAGGCCCCCGGCCCGTGAGACGTGTCGGGTGCTTCGTGTTGCCCCCTCGCCTGCCCCTGGCAGCAGCCGGCTGTCAGACCTCGCCCTCGTTACCCGGACGGAAGCCCTTCATGAGCCTGCACGGTCTGCTGGATGTCGTCGTACGTGACCCGGCGCTCTCCGAAGCGGTGAAGGCCGCCACCGACGGTCACCGGACGCACGTCGACCTCGTCGGTCCGGCCGCCGTCCGCCCCTTCGCCGTGGCCGCACTGGCCCGTGAGGCCGGGCGCACCGTGCTCGCCGTCACCGCGACCGGCCGGGAGGCCGAGGACCTGGCCGCCGCGCTGCGCACCCTGCTGCCGCCGGACACGGTCGCCGAGTTCCCGTCCTGGGAGACCCTGCCGCACGAACGGCTCTCGCCCCGCTCCGACACCGTGGGCCGCCGCCTCGCCGTACTGCGGCGCCTGGCACACCCGCGGAAGGACGACCCGGAGACCGGCCCGGTCAAGGTCGTCGTCGCGCCGATCCGCTCCGTGCTCCAGCCGCAGGTCAAGGGGCTCGGCGACCTGGAACCCGTAGCCCTCGCCATCGGCCGGAGCGCCGACCTCGGCGAGACGGTCGACGCACTCGCGGCAGCCGCGTACTCCCGCGTCGAACTGGTCGAGAAGCGCGGCGAGTTCGCCGTGCGTGGTGGCATCCTGGACGTCTTCCCGCCGACCGAGGAGCACCCCCTTCGGGTGGAATTCTGGGGCGACGACGTCGAGGAGATCCGCTACTTCAAGATCGCCGACCAGCGGTCGCTGGAGATCGCCGAGCACGGGCTGTGGGCGCCGCCCTGCCGCGAGCTGCTGCTGACCGACGAGGTGCGCGAGCGGGCCGCCGCCCTGGCCGAGGACCACCCGGAGCTGGGCGAACTCCTCGGCAAGATCGCCGAGGGGATCGCGGTGGAGGGCATGGAGTCCCTTGCCCCGGTCCTCGTCGACGACATGGAGCTGCTGCTCGACGTACTGCCCGAGGGCTCGATGGCGGTGGTCTGCGATCCGGAGCGGGTGCGCACCAGGGCCGCCGACCTGGTCGCCACCAGCCAGGAGTTCCTCCAGGCGTCCTGGGCGGCCACCGCGGGCGGCGGCCAGGCCCCGATCGATGTCGACGCGGCGTCCCTGCGGGGCCTCGCGGACGTCCGCGACCGGGCCCGCGAGCTGGGCATGATGTGGTGGTCGGTCTCCCCGTTCGCCGCGGACGTCGAGCTCGACGAGGACACGCTCACACTCTCGATGCACGCCCCCGAGTCGTACCGCGGCGACACCGCCCGCGCGCTCGCCGACACCAAGGGCTGGATCGCCGACGGCTGGCGCACGGTGTACGTCACCGAGGGCCAGGGGCTGGCCTCCCGCACCGTCGAGGTGCTGAGCGGCGAGGGCATCGCGGCCCGGCTCGACCCGGACCTGGCGGAGATCTCGCCGTCCCTCGTCCATGTCTCCTGCGGTGCGATCGACCACGGCTTCGTCGACCCGGACCTCAGACTCGCCGTGCTCACCGAGACGGACCTGACGGGGCAGCGCACCGCCACCAAGGACCTGGGCCGGATGCCGGCCCGCCGCCGCAAGACGATCGACCCGCTGACGCTGGAGGTCGGCGACTACATCGTCCACGAGCAGCACGGTGTGGGCCGCTACATCGAGATGGTGCAGCGCACCGTGCAGGGCGCCACCCGCGAGTACCTGCTCGTCGAGTACGCCCCCGCCAAGCGCGGCCAGCCCGGCGACCGCCTCTACATCCCGACCGACCAGCTCGAACAGGTCACCAAGTACGTCGGCGGCGAGGCACCCACCCTGCACCGGCTCGGCGGCGCCGACTGGACGAAGACCAAGGCGCGCGCCAAGAAGGCCGTCAAGGAGATCGCCGCCGACCTGATCAAGCTGTACTCGGCGCGGATGGCGGCGCCCGGCCATGTCTTCGGCCCCGACACGCCCTGGCAGCGCGAACTGGAGGACGCCTTCCCGTACGCGGAGACGCCCGACCAGCTCTCCACCATCGCCGAGGTCAAGGAGGACATGGAGAAGTCCGTCCCGATGGACCGGCTGATCTGCGGCGACGTCGGCTACGGCAAGACGGAGATCGCGGTACGGGCCGCGTTCAAGGCGGTCCAGGACGGCAAGCAGGTCGCCGTCCTCGTGCCCACGACCCTCCTCGTCCAGCAGCACTACGGCACGTTCACCGAGCGCTACTCCCAATTCCCCGTCAGCGTGCGCGCGCTGAGCCGCTTCCAGTCCGACTCCGAGTCCAAGTCGACCCTGGAGGGGCTCCGCGAGGGCTCCGTCGACCTGGTCATCGGCACCCACCGCCTCTTCTCCTCCGAGACGAAGTTCAAGGACCTCGGTCTCGTCATCGTCGACGAGGAGCAGCGCTTCGGCGTCGAGCACAAGGAACAGCTGAAGAAGCTCCGCGCCAACGTGGACGTCCTCACCATGTCGGCGACGCCGATCCCCCGTACGCTCGAAATGGCCGTGACGGGCATCCGCGAGATGTCGACGATCACCACACCCCCCGAGGAGCGGCACCCGGTCCTCACCTTCGTCGGTCCGTACGAGGAGAAGCAGATCGGCGCCGCCATCCGGCGTGAACTGCTCCGCGAGGGCCAGGCGTTCTACATCCACAACCGTGTCGAGTCGATCGACCGGGCCGCCGCGCGGCTGCGGGAGATCGTCCCCGAGGCGAGGATCGCGACCGCCCACGGCCAGATGTCCGAACAGGCCCTGGAACAGGTGGTGGTGGACTTCTGGGAGAAGAAGTTCGACGTCCTGGTCTCCACGACGATCGTCGAGTCCGGCATCGACATCTCCAACGCCAACACCCTGATCGTGGAGCGCGGCGACAACTTCGGCCTGTCCCAGCTCCACCAGTTGCGCGGACGTGTGGGCCGTGGCCGCGAGCGCGGTTACGCGTACTTCCTCTACCCGCCGGAGAAGCCGCTCACCGAGACGGCCCACGAGCGTCTGGCCACCATCGCCCAGCACACCGAGATGGGCGCGGGCATGTACGTGGCGATGAAGGACCTCGAAATCCGCGGCGCCGGAAACCTCCTGGGCGGCGAACAGTCCGGCCACATCGCGGGCGTCGGCTTCGACCTGTACGTACGCATGGTCGGCGAGGCGGTGGCCGACTACCGGGCCTCCCTGGAAGGCGGCGTCGAGGAGGAGCCGCCCCTGGAGGTCAAGATCGAGCTCCCGGTCGACGCGCACGTCCCCCATGACTACGCGCCGGGTGAGCGACTGCGCCTCCAGGCGTACCGTGCCATCGCCTCGGCCAACACGGAGGACGACATCAGGGCGGTCCGCGAGGAACTCACCGACCGCTACGGCAAGCTCCCCGAGCCGGTCGAGAACCTGCTCCTGGTCGCGGGCCTGCGCATGCTGGGCCGCGCCTGCGGCGTCGGTGAGATCGTCCTCCAGGGCTCGAACATCCGCTTCGCCCCGGTCGAGCTGCGCGAATCGCAGGAGCTCCGCCTGAAGCGCCTCCACCCGAAGTCGATCATCAAGCCGGCCGCCCACCAGATCCTGGTCCCCCGCCCCACCACCGGCAGGATCGGCGGCAAGCCGGTCGTCGGCCGCGAACTGCTCGCGTGGACGGGGGAGTTCCTCACGACGATCCTGGGGTCGTAGCCCCGGAGCGTTCTGCGCGTCGGCCCCGTCGGACATCCAGCGGGGCCGAGCTCTTTCGCGGGGTGCCGAGCCCTTTCAGGGGGTGTCGAGTCCCTTCACGGGGTGTCGAGTCCCTTCAGGGGGTGAGGGGAACGGCGGGCATCGTCAACGCGAGCCACACGGTCCTGCCGACGAGGTGGTGATCGACGCCGAACTCCGCGGCCAGTTCAGCGGCCAGGAACAAGCCGCGTCCCGAACAACTGTCTTCCTCTGCGTGCTGGACGGCCGGTCGTCCGCTGCCACTGTCCCGCACTTCCAGGCGTACAAGGTCCTCTGCCGTACGGAGACAGACGGCGAACTCCCTGCCCGGTGGGACGCCATGGAGCAGAGCATTGGTCGCCAGCTCCGAGACGCAGAGCCGTATGTCGTCGATCAAGGGTGTGAGCTGCCACTCCGTGAGGACGTTGACGACGAAGTCGCGTGAGGCACCGACGGACGTGCGTCGTCGGGGGAAGCGCCGTTGCTGCGACAAGGGCACGGTGGTTCACCGCCTTACTTGTGGGAAACGCGCTCACCGTACTGCTATTCGCGAAAAGCGGCAAGGTATTCTTTGGAGGGGCGATTGCATCGCTTACCGTGTGCATCGGCAGGGTGTCTTGGGCGTCGGCTGTGAAGGAGAAGGTCGTGGGTGAGGGCGAGAGGATCAGTACGTCTGCCCGGTACCTGGCGCCGCCGGCCCGGGACACGGGCGATGCCTGGGGGGTCGAGGCGGCGGCCGACGGGCGCCGGGGCACTCAGGAGGTCGTGGGCGCAGGTGAGGTGATCGCACCCGACCGAGTGGCCGACCTGCTCCGGGTGCGGCGCGGCTGTCATGTGGTCGAGCGTCGGCGTGTCATGTACCTCGACGGTGAGCCGTGCGAGCTGACCGACACCTACTACCCGTTGGAGATCGCTCGGGGAACCGGGCTGGCCGGAACGGGCAAGATCCGGGGCGGGGCCATCCGGCTGCTTGCCGATCTGGGCTATACCGGCGTCCGGGCGCAAGAGGATGTTCTCGCCCGTATGCCGTCCGAGGGTGAGCGGACGTCCCTGTCGCTGGGGCCGGGTGAGCCGGTGCTCGAACTGACGCGGCTCACGCTGAGCGGAGACGACCGGGCCATCCAGGTCGATGTGATGGTCATGCCGCCACGAGGCCAGAAGCTGCGGTACGAGATCAGGATCGGATGACTGTGCCCGGATCGGATGAGGAAGTTGCGGACCGTCGCTCTCTCCATGAGCGGATCGCTGCGGATCTGCGCGACGAGATCATGTCCGGGGATCTGGCCCCGGGAGCCGGCCTGCCCTCTACCGCGCAACTCAAGGAACGGTTCTCCGCTTCGAACGCCACCGTGCAGAAGGCGCTGCAACTCCTCAAGAGCGAAGGGCTGGCCATCGGGCGGCCGGGCGCTTCGGTAATGGTCCGCGAGCACCGGCAGCGGACGATACGTCCCGCCGCGTACATGGCCCCGGCCGCCGCCGGTGAGCCCTACCGCTGGCTGAGTGAAGCGGCGGACTTCGGTGTCCGTGCCCGCAGCACGTTGTTGGAGGTGGCCGAGGAGCAGCCTCCGTCGGATGTCGCCGCGGCGCTGGGGCTCCAGCCGGGCCGCACCGCGATTCTCCGACGCCAGTTGCTGTTGATCGACGACGAGCCAGCCGAACTTGTGTCGTCCTTCTATCCGTTGGAGATCGCCCGCGGTACCGCGCTCACCGAACGTCGCAGGATTCCCGGTGGTACGCCCACTCTCCTGGCGGAGCTGGGACATCCGCCCAGGGTCAGTGTGGACCGGGTGTCCGCGCGTATCGCCACCCAGGATCAGTACCGGTCTCTCCGGCTCCCCGGCGACCTGCCCGTACTGCGTACCTTGCGTGTTGTCCTCAGCGATCACGACCGGCCCGTCGAGGCGACGTTGATGGTCAAGGCGGGCCATCTGTACGAGGTGCAATACACGTTCGTTCCGGAGTGACCGTGACCGCGCCGGTTCCTTCGGCCCCGTGGGCATGCGCGCGCGTGCCGGCCGCTGGTCGATCGCCAGCGGCTTCCTCGGCGGGCGAGCCGCTGTCCGGAGTGGTCGCGGACGGTGGGACCGATCCGCCTGACCGGCGCCGCGTGCCGGTTCCGGCGCCGGGAGTCCGGGGGGTGGCTCGCGCGTCAGGCTGTCTTGTGCCGGTCGGTGTGGGGCGGGGCTTCTCCGGGGCGGTCGGCCCCCGCCTCGAACAACAGGGACGCGAGTGACCTGAACACGTCCTCGTGATCCCGCGCCCCCATCGGGCCGCTCAGATTGCCGCTGAGCAGCAGGGTGGCGAAGCCGTGTGCCAGGGACCAGGCGGCGATGCCCGCGAGTTGGGCGTCGGCGTCCGCGTCGGTGTCGTCGCCGCGGCCGGTGACCGGGAGGTCGGCGACGCCCGCGCGCAGCTCCGCCGTGGCGCGGGCCTTGGCGGCGAGCAGTTCGGGGTCGTCGCCGCGGAACAGGTCCGGTTGGAACATCACCTGGAAGTGAGCCGGGTGGCCGGCGGCGAACCGCACGTACCGCACGCCGCGTTCCTTCAGGTCCGGGGCTTCGGCCAAGGCGTCGGCGAACAGCCCGTATCCCTCCGTCGCGATGGCGGTGAGCAGGCCCGTGCGGTCCTTGAAGTGGTGGGCGGGGGCGGCGTGCGAGACACCGGCCCGACGCGCCAGGTCGCGCAGACTCAACGCCCCCGGGCCTTCGGCGCGGATGACGTCGAGTGCGGCGGTGAGGACGGCCCTCCGCAGATCGCCGTGGTGGTAGGTGTGTTCGCTGCTCATGGGCAGCAGATTACGCGCAATCTAGTCATTGACAGGTTTGAGGGGTGGAGGGCAGTCTGGTGATCTAGTCAGTGACAAGATGAGTGGTGACGCGGAGGTCGGAGACATGTCCGAGGAACTGGGTCGGGTGCGGCAGATGTGGCACCTGTTGGAACCCCTGCATGCCGTCCTGTACTACGCACCGGAGTCCTTCGAGGAGGCCGCCGCACTCGGCTACGGAACGGCTGAGCGCTGGCCGAGCTACTTCGCCTGGCGTGCCGCGCCCCTCGGCGAAGCGGGTTCCGCCGAGGTGATCGACACCTTCCACAGCTTCAGCCCGGCGATGGTGCACGCGTACGTGCCGGCCATCTGGTCCGTCGCTCCCTCCGGTGCGGTGCTCGCGGCCCGGACGCGGGCGGTCGACCGCGCCCATCGGGCACTGCTGGGGGAGCAGGTCGCGGGTCCGGGTCTCGCCGAGGCCGCCGCGCTCGTGCGGCGCGTCGCGGAGGCCGCTGACACGACCGGCCGCCCGCTCGCCGCGGCCAACGCCGCCCTGCCTTGGCCGGACGCGCCGCACCTGGTGCTCTGGCAGGCGGCCACGATCCTGCGCGAACACCGCGGGGACGGGCACATCGCCGCGCTCGCCGGGGCCGGGCTCGATCCGGTCGAGTCGCTGGTCTCCTTCGCCGCCGTCGGCGCGGCGCGGCCCGAGGTGTTCGCGAGCCGGGGGTGGAGCGACGGGGACTGGCAGGCGGCCCGCCAACGGCTGGTGCGGCGCGGGCTGTTGGCGGAGGATGGCTCGGCGACCGAGGCGGGGCGGGCGTTGCGCACGGACATCGAGCGGCGCACGGACGAGGCGGCTGCCGCACCGTGGCGCGCGCTCGATGCGGGAGAGCGGGAGCGGCTGGTCGAGCTGCTGGGTCCGCCGTGGCTGGCGGCGATCGGCTCAGGGCTGCTGCCGTCCGAAACGACGCTGGGCATCGGCAAGGTGTGAGGCGTGGCGGGCGGGACGAACGCGAGGCCGGTTCGCTGATCTCTGTGATGCCGCGGCCCGCGCACGGACGACTGTCGCGGCCGCTCGGCCGAGCCGCTGCAGGGCGGGTGCCGGGCGGGTGTGGCGAACCGGGCCATCTCTGTTCCGGGCGTTGCACCGGGCCGTTGCTGTTCCGGGCGTTGCACCGGGCCGTTGCTGTTCCGGGCGTTGCACCGGGCCGTTGCTGTTCCGGGCGTTGCACCGAGCCGTTGCTGTTCCGGGCGTTGCACCGGGCCGTTGCTGTTCCGGGCGTTGCACCGAGCCGTCGCTGTTCCGGGCGCCGCGCCGGGCCGTCGCTGTCGCGAGCGCTGCACCGAGTCGTCGCTGTTCCGGGCCGTCGCTGTTCCGAGCGCTGTTCCGGGCCGTCACTGTCCGGCCGCCGCTCCGGGCGCCACGTCGAGGCTGCCGGCGAGAAGCTACCGACCAAGGCCGTCGCCCCCCATAGACGTGAGAGTTGACTCTCACAAAGTGTGAGAGGACACTCTCACATCATGACCTCCCATAATCGCCTGGGCGATATCGAGATCACTGACCCCCAAGCCATGCGGGCCTTGGCGCATCCGGTCCGGCTGGCGATCCTTGACCACCTCCACCGGCACGGGCCTGCGACCGCGACGCAACTCGCGCCCGACGTGGGAGCGACGCCGTCGGTGACCAGTTGGCATCTGCGCCACTTGGCGAGCTTCGGACTGGTCCGCGACAGTGAGCCGGGCTCGGACCGACGCCAGCGACGGTGGGAGGCCGTGGCACGGGGCTTCCGATTCGAGGCACCGCAGGACCCGGCCGATGAAGAAGGCCAGTCGGCCGCGCGGGTGCTGTCGCAGCAGATGTTCCTGCGCTATGCGGACCTCCCGAGTCAGTGGGCTGCCGAGGTCGAGCCCGAACTCGATCCGGCGTGGAGCAGGCTGGCCGGGCTGGCCAACACCCGTGTCGTCGTCTCGGCTGAGGAACTCGCCGCCATCGAGGACGGGATCGAGCGCGTTCTCGCGCCGTACGTGACCCGCGACCCGGCCGAGCGGCCCACGGACGGCCGGGGCGTCCGGCTGATGCGCTACGTCCTGCCGGAAAGTGCCGAGGAGCAGACCGGGCAGACGTCGTGAGCAGCCCGGACCGGACCGCCGCGATATCGCTGTGGCGGGATCGACGGTTCCGCCGCTTCTGGGCCGGTCAGTCGGCCTCGCAGTTCGGTGACAGGATCACCGAACTGGCCCTGCCCCTGATCGCCATCAGCACCCTGGACGCCTCCGCCAACCAGGTGGCGTGGCTGACCGCACTGATCTGGACCCCGAACCTGCTCGCGATCTTCCTGGGGGCATGGGTCGACCACCGGCCTCACAAGCGCCGTCTGATGATCCTTGCCGACCTGGTGCGCGCCGCAGTGCTGCTCAGTGTCCCCGCGGCCTACCTGCTGGGGGCGGTGACGCTGGGGCAGCTGTATGCGGTGGCGCTGCTGATGGGCACGGCCGGGGTGCTGTTCAACACCGCCTATCCGCCGTTCTTCGTGAGCCTCGTGCCGCGGGCGTCCTACGTCGACGCGAACAGCAAGCTCAGCGCCAGCCGGTCGGCATCGTATGTCGCCGGTCCGGCCATCGGTGGCGTTCTGGTCCAGGCGCTGACCGCACCCGTCACCGTCGTCGTGGATGCCTTGACCTTCCTGGTGTCGGCGGTCCTGGTCGGTCGGGTCTCGGTCGACGAACCGCCTGCCGTCTCCGGCGATGCGGCGGTGCCCTCGCTGTGGCAACGCGCCCGAGAGGGAATGTCGTTCGTCGTCCGGCACCCCGTGCTGCGCGCGACTCTCGGATGTGCGGCGACCGTCAACTTCTTCACCTTTGTCGCGGGCAGTGGGCTGATCGTACTGTTCGCCAACCGGAGCCTCGGATTGTCGGCGGGAGTGATCGGCATCGCGTTCGGGATCGGCGCGACCGGTTCCCTCCTTGGCGCGGTGTTGGCCCCGAAGGTCTCGCGACGGTTCGGTGTGGGGCGCAGCATCGTCGTCGGCGCGGTGCTGTTCCCGGCGCCGATTGCCCTTGCCGCCGCCGCGGGCGGCCCGCTCTGGCTCCGTGCCGGCGCCTTGGCCGCGGCCGAATTCCTGTCCGGTTTCGGTGTCATGCTGTTCGACGTCAACCTCAACTCGCTCCAGGCCGCCGTGATCCCCGACGGCATGCGCAGTCGCGTGGCCGGCGCGTACAGCACGATCAATTACGGCATACGCCCCGTCGGCGCCGTCGTCGGAGGGCTGCTCGCCACCTTCATCGGCCTGAGGGCGACCCTCCTCATCGCCGCTGTCGGCGGGGCCCTGTCCCTGCTCTGGCTCCTGCCCTCACCGATACCCCGCATCCGCTCCCTGGCTCCGGACAGCGCTGCGGATGCACCTGCTGACGCGGACGACGACCACCGACCAGTGACACGTTGATCCGCCGGGCCCGAGTGATGGCCTACCGGGACCACGACGGCATGGACGGGGGAGTTCCTCACGACAATCGTGGGGGCGTGGGGCACCGTACGCATGTGACGTGAGGCACCGTACGCAGGAGAGGGGGCGAGCGCGGAAGCAGCCTCTCCCCTTTGTGCTCCGGGCCGGCTGTGCTCCGGGCCGGCCCGAGCGGTCACATGTCTTCTCGACGTGACAGCCGGCGCCGACGTGTCACGTTCGCTCGCGATCCAGTGGGGGCACGGTCCGGCCGGGTGCGTCCAGGCGCTGCGTGCCGATGACGGACAGCAGCCGCAGAGCCTCCTCGGACGGCGAGCCGGGGGCGGCGGTGTAGATGACGACGCGCTGGTCCCGGTCGGCGATGTCCAGAATGTCGCAGTTGACGGAGACGGGGCCGACGAGGGGGTGTTCGAAGGTCTTGCAGAGGGTGGGGCGGGCGGTCACGTCGTGGGCGGCCCAGATGCGGGCGAACTCCTCGCTCCCGGCAAGGAGCTCATCGACCAGGCCGGTCACCTCCGGATCGTCGGGGTAGCGGGCCGCGGCGGCGCGCAGGTGCTGGGCCGAGGTCCGGATGAACTCGTCCCCGTCCGAGACGCCGTACAGCGGCCGGCCGTGCCGGTGCGGTCCGAGGAAGGCGCGCCGGATGAGGTTGCGGTCACGGCGCGACAAGGCGGAGAAGTCCTCCATCAGGGCAGCCGCCAGGTCGTTCCAGGCGATCACCTCGTACGTCGCGGACAGCACGAGTGACGCGGCCTCCGGCAGCCGGTGCAGCAGGTCGACGATGCTCTGCCGCACCTCCCTCGACGGCCCGGGCAACGGACCGGGCGGGGTGCCGGCGAGATGGTGGAGGTGGTCGCGCTCGGCGTCCGAAAGGCGCAGGGCGCGGGCGATCTGGGCCAGTACCTCGCGGGAGGGGTGCGGGGCGCGCGCCTGCTCCAGCCGTGTGTAGTACTCGGTCGAGATGAACGCCAGCTGCGCCACCTCCTCGCGGCGCAGCCCCGGCGTGCGGCGGCGCAGCCCGGCGGGCAGCCCCACGTCGGCGGGGGTGATCCGCTCGCGCCTGCTGCGCAGGAAGCCTGCCAGTTCTTGTCGATCCACCCCTCCAGTGTGCGCGAGTCCCGGCCGGTCCAGCCAGGTACCGCCGGTGCCTGGATGAGGGGCGCGTACCGGCGCAGGCTCGTCGGCATGAACGACACACCGACCACATCCACCGCACAGTCCGGCCTGCTCTCCGGCAAGGTCGCCTTCATCACCGGAGCCAGCCGCGGCATCGGCGCGGCCGCGGCGCGGCTGTTCGCCCGGGAGGGCGCCCGGGTGCTCCTCACAGCCCGCACGGAGGCCCAGCTCAAGGTGGTGACCGAAGAGATCCGGGCGGCAGGCGGCACCGCGGAGTACGCGCTGTGCGACCTGGCCGATCCGGCGAGCATCCGGGCCGCTGTCGACCGGACCGTGGAGCTGTACGGACGCCTCGACGCCGCCTTCAACAACGGCGCGACGGCCCAGCCACCCGGCCCGATGGACCAGCTGGCGGAGGCCGACTTCGACCACGTGTACGCGGTCGACTTCAAGGGGCCGTGGCTCGCCATGACCGCCGAGATCGCCGCCATCCGGGCGACCGCCGGGAGCGGGGCGATCGTCAACACCTCCAGCGTCGGCAGTCTGATGGGCAACCCCTGGCTGCCCGCCTACGGCGCCGCGAAGCGGGCGGTCAACAGTCTCACCGCGTCGGCCGCCGTCACGTACGGTCCGGAGGGAATCCGCGTCAACGCCATCGCGCCAGGAACCACGCTCACCGAGATGGTTCATGAGTGGGAGGCGAACTCTCCCGGCATCGTCGAGCAACTCAACTCCCAGACCCCACTGGGCCGCGCGGCCGACCCGGACGAGATAGCCCAGGCCGCCGCCTGGCTGCTCAGCGACCGCGCCTCCTACGTCACCGGAACGGTCCTCCGTGTCGACGGCGGCATGCGGGCCTGAGCCCGACCCGGGCCTGAGCCCGACCCGGGCCTGAGCCCGACCCGGGCCTGAGCCCGACCCGGGCCTGAGCCCGACCCGGGCGGGGGCTCCGCCATGTAGCGAAACCGGGCGGCATGCAGGCGGCATACAAGCCGCACACAGGCCGCATGCGGGAGGCATACGGGCGAGGCGGCAGCCGTCCGGTCGCGGCGGAGCGGGAGCCGGACGATGTGATTCCGGCCGCATCGGGTCGCAGCCGCACTCATGAAAGCCCGTCAGCGGGGAAGACATCCGTACGATTCTCTGGTTCGGCTTTCTCCCCGTCAGGACGGCTTCGAGTGATATCCCCCCGCGTGTACCGAGTGATGCTGCCCGCCATCAGCGCGGCGGTGGTGCTGGCCCTGGCCGGCTGCGACCCCGAGCAGGCGGCCTCCGGTTCCGGAAAGAAAGGCGGCGGCGCGGAGAGCGGCGGACAGGCCGTCACCGGATTCGGGGCCAGTCCGCTCGACAACACCGACGGTACGAAGCCGGGCCTCGCACCCCTGACGACTTCGGCGGACAAGGCTGCGGCCCGCAAGCTCATCGAGGAGCTGCCCACCAAGGGGCGGGGGCCCAAGACGGGTTACGCCCGTGACAAGTTCGGCTACGCGTGGATGGACACGGCCGATGGCGTGCCGCTGGCAAGGAACGGATGTGACACTCGAAACGATCTTCTTCATCGTGATGGTGAGAACATCCGCCTCCGGGCAGGCTCCGACTGCGTGGTCATCGCCATGACGCTGCACGACCCGTACACCGGGAAGACCATCGAGTGGCGCAAGGAGAAGGCCGCCGAGGTGCAGATAGACCACGTGGTGCCGTTGTCGTACAGCTGGCAGATGGGCTCCGCCCGTTGGCCACTGAGCAAGCGCAAGCAGCTGGCGAACGATGTGCTCAATCTGATTCCGGTCGACGGCCGTACCAACTCGGCCAAGAGCGACTCCGGACCCGCGTCCTGGCTGCCGCCCAACAAGCAGATCAGGTGCGCCTACGCGGTGCGCTTCGCGCAGGTGGCTCTCAAGTACGAGATGGCGGTGACCCAGCCGGACCAGCAGATGATGCTGAAGGAGTGCGGGGCATGACCTGGTGGTGGAGTGCGGCAGGGCCGGCCGCACGGGATCGGAGGCGGCCGGATTCCCGCGCCGCGCGCTCCAGCCGGCGTCGGTAGTCCTCCCACCACGACGGATCACCCGACGGCATGTTGCCGCTTCCCTGCGACATCCCGACGGCCCCCGTCAGCCCTCCCGGTCGCGGAGCGCCGCTCGCGCCGGGAGGGTGACAGCGAGCAGGGCGAGGCCCACCGCTGCCGCGGCGAAGGATCCGTACACGAGCGGGGGTACGTACGGCGCCTCGCCGGTCAGGCCGCGCACCATCGGGATCAGGGTGGCCGCGGCGATGGCCGTACCCAGGACGATTCCGGCCACCGCCACCAGCAGGCCCTCCCAGCGCAGCATGTCCCTCACCTGGCGCCTGGTGGCGCCGACGAGGCGCAGCATGCCGAGCTCGCGGCGGCGGTCGAGGACGGTCATCACGAGGGTGTTGACGGCGGCGACGGCGGCGAAGCCGCCCAGGACTCCGGCCATCGTGTAGTTGGCCCAGGCGTTGAGCTCGCCGTCGGTGGTCCGCTCGACCGCGTAGCCGGAGCCGTCGGCGACCCTGCCCAGCGGGGCGAGAGCCTTCGCGTCTCCGCCACGTACCAGCAGCGTGCTGTCGAAGCCCGAGGTGACGTGGGCGGCCAGGGACGCGCGGTCCATGGTCACGGCCGAGAGGCCGAGCCCGCGGCCGTACACGGCGACGACCTCGGGGCTGGTCCTGGTGCCGTCCGGGAGGTACATCGGCAGCTTGTCGCCGACCTCGACCTTCGCCGACAGGGCGAGCATCTTGTCGATGGCGATACGGCCCCTGCCGACACGGCCCAGGCTGCCGCTGCGCACATCGAGGTCCTGCACCTTCGCGAGCTGCGCGCCGGAGCCGGAGACTCCCTGGGCCGCCGCGCCCTGCAGCCACCGGTCGCCGCCCGACCCGACGGGCACGAGCACCTGTGTGTCGAGCAGGCCCACGGCCGCGTCGACGCCGGGTGCGCGGGCGGCCCGGTCGACGGCGTCCGCGGGCAGCCCGGCGGGGTGCGTGACGACGTGGTCCGCGATGACGCCGGCGCGCAACTGCTGCGCCGCGACGTGGCTTTCGCTCGTGTGCATGAAGGTGAGCGTCGAGGCGAAGGCCATGGCCAGCACGATCGGGGTGATCGCGGAGGCCAGCCGACGTGCGTTCGTACGGGAGTTGGCGGCGGCGAGCATGCCCGCGGCGCCGCGGGCGCGCAGCGGAAGCCCGAACAGCGCCGTGCACAGTCGCGCCACCAGCGGGCCGAGCAGCGCGACGGCGAGCATGAACAGCATGACGACGCCGAGGGCCGCGTTGGCCGCGTCATCCCCGGCCGAACGGGCGGCGAGGCCGGTGAGGAACCCGCCGCCGACGAGGGCGCCCAGGCCCAGCACGGTACGGATCACGCCCGGCCGCAACCGTTCCACCGACGCCTCGGTGAGTGCCTGCCCCGGCTTGGTCCTCGCGGGCCGGCGCCCGGCCGCCCGGCCGGCGGCGAGCGCGGTCAGCACCCCCGTGCCGACGGCGACGACGAGCGGAATCCAGGAGACGTACAGGTCCACGGCGACGGGGACGGCCCCGCGGTCCTTCAACTGCCCGAACCACCAGTGCGCGAGCCCGATCCCGGGCAGGCAGCCGACCAGCCCGGCGAACGGCGCGACGAGCAGTGCCTCGGCGGCGACCGCGCGGCGGATCTGCCGCGGAGTGGCGCCGACGGCGCGCAGCAGCGCGAACTCGCGGGCGCGCTGGGCGACGGACAGCGCGACCGTGCCGGACGCCGTGAAGACGGCGACCACGGCGGCGATCCCGCCGAAGGAACCGCCGAGCCCGGTGAGCGCTTCCTTGGCGTACCCGAGCCCGTGGTCCTCGACGGCGCCGCGGTCGTCACCCGTGTACACCTTGGCGCCGGAGCCGGCGAGCGCCTTCTTCACGCCGGCGGCCAGGGCGTCGGTGTCCGCCCCGTCCCTCGCCAGTACGGCGATGGCGTCGGCCTTGCCGGGATGCCCGGCGAGCGCGGGGGACCGGGCGTCGTCGAACCAGCCTGTGGCGCCCTCGGCCACGTCGCCGGGTCCGGCCTTCGCCAGCCCGGAGACGCGGAAGTCGGCGCGCCCGGTGGCGGTTTCGAGCGCGACGGTGTCGCCGACGCCGGCCTTCGCGGCCCGTGCGGCGGCGGCGTCGAGCACGACCTCGCCGGTACGGGGCGCGGCCCCGGAGGTGAGCGCGGCGCCGGTGAAGGCGTGCGATCCCCAGCCGTGGCCCGTCAGTGCGCCGTCGCCCTGACGCACCGGGAACGTGAAGTCCGGCACCGCCGCCTCCGCGCCGGGCGCGCGGGCCGCCTTGCCGGCCAGCGCAGCGTCCACGCGCGCTGTGTCCGGCAGCGGGTTCGCCGACTCGGAGCGGCTGTCGCCGCTGCCCGTGACGAGGCGGGCGTACTGGTCCGCCGCCGCGACGACCGGCGCCTTCGCGTACCGCTCCGCCGGCACCGACGCGCGGGCGCCCGTCTCCAGGAGGATGCCGCAGGCCGAGACGATCAGCGCCGCCATCATCAGCGCGACGAAGGTGCCGGCGAACGACGCGGGTTTGAAGCGCACGGCCGCGCGGGCGAGGCCGTTGGGGGCGAAGCGCCTCACGCCGCGGCCCCTGCCATCGCGCCCGTACGGGAGGTGAGGGCGGCCATGCGCGCCGCGATCCGCTCCGCCGGGCCGCGGTCGAGGCCGCCGGCGAAGACGCCGTCCGCGAGGAACAGCACGCGGTCGGCCCAGGCGGCTGCCGTCGGGTCGTGGGTGACCATGACGACGGTGGCGCCGAGGGTGTCCACCGCGTGCCGGAGCAGGCCGAGGACCTCGGTGGCGGTGCCGGTGTCGAGGGCGCCGGTGGGCTCGTCGGCGAAGACCACGTCCGGGCTGGTGACCAGGGCGCGGGCGATGGCCACGCGCTGCTGCTGGCCGCCGGAGAGCTCGCCGGGCCGGCGCTTCGCCTTGTCGGCCAGGCCGACCTGCGCGAGTACCGTGTCCGCCCGGCGGCGGTCCTGGCGCTGCCCGGCGAGGCGCATCGGGAGCAGCACGTTCTGCTCCACGGTGAGGGAGGGCAGCAGGTTGAAGCCCTGGAAGACGAAGCCGATGCGACTGCGGCGCAGCTCGGTGAGCTGGTTCTCGCGCATGCCGGTGATCTCCGTACCGCCGAGGCGTACGGAGCCGGCCGACGGCCGGTCGAGGCCGGCGGCGCACTGCAGGAACGTGGACTTGCCGGAGCCGGACGGGCCCATGACGGCGGTGAACGTGCCGTGCGGCAGGGCGAGATCGATGCCTCCGAGGGCCTGCACGGCACCGGCGCCGCGGCCGTACTGCCGCCGGACGCCCCGCAGTTCGACGGCGAGGCCGGGTGTGCCCTGGGCCTTCGGCCAGTCGTCCGTCTTCTGCCGTTTGCCGCCGCGCAGCCTCATGCCCGTCCTCTCACGATCTTTTCGAGCCGATGACTCGAAGCTACGGATCGCGGTCCTTGCGAACCATGGCGGCTGCTGGCGGATCCGGGGTGGGGATAACCCGAGGCCGGGCGGCGGGCCGACTGTGCGGGTGCGGCACCCGGTGGGCAAGCGAAGGACCCACCTGTACGTGAGGGAAGTACGTGGGGAAGGACCCGCCCGTACGTGGGGAAGGACCCGCCCGTATGTGGGGGAAGGACCCGCCCGTATGTGGGGGAAGGACCCGCCCGTACGTGGGTACAGGCGGGTCTCCGTGTGTCATGGGGCCGGTCTCTTCACGGTGAACGGTTTGTCGAACTCGGTGAACTCGGCGGTGAGTGGGGTGCCGGTTCCGGTGCCGGTGGCGGCGCTGGTTTCGGTGCTGGTTCCAGGGGCGGTGTCGGTTCCGGTGTCGGTGCCGAAGTGCAGTCTCAGCAGGTGGGGCTTGCCCTCCGTGGCGACCGCCGCCTGCCAGGTTCCCCTGCCCGCCCGTCCGTTGAGGGACAGGGCGGGGGCGGAGGCGATGGTGGTGGCCCTGCCCCGGCGCGCGGTGTCACTGTTCTCCGCGAGGCGGTCGAGGAGGCCCTTGCGGTCGCAGTAGCCCAGGGCCTGGGCCGTGGGGCCGTCGGCGCGGTCCGCCGTCACCCAGCGGCCCGTCAGCCTCCTGACCTCGGCTTCGGTGGCGGTCCGCGACCGGTCCGCGAACGCCGCCCGCAGCATCGCCTCGTCGGACCGCGTGGAGACCGTGCCACCGGTCCTGACCAGGTCCATCGTGCCTGCCGCGCCCAGGGACAGGGTGACCGTGCACGCGCCCCTGATGTCCGTGGCCACGTACGCCTCGACCGGGGTGCCGTCGGGCCGCTTCGTCGTCACGGCGATACGCACCGACGTGGCGGCCCGGGTCGCCGCGAGGGCCTTGTTGACGACCTCGGGGCCGGTCAGCCGGGCGAACGGCGCGCTGTCCTGCTGTCGGGCGGACAACGGATTGCAGGCCGTGAGAGCAAGTGCCGCGACGATGCCGAGCGTCGCTGCCGCGGTGCGCGCGGCGGTTGCGGCGATGTGGGCGAGGAGACGCATGGTCGGGCTCCGGTCGAGGAGGCGCATGGTCGGGCTCCGGTCGAGGGGGAGGGGCAGGGCCCAGGGCCCAGGAGGACATGGCCTGGAGCTTCAGGTTCCGCCTAGAGCTTCAGGTCCCACTGCGTGGCGTCGTACGTGAACCCGGGGTTGACCTCGACGGTCAGGTCCTTGGCGTCCGCAGGGGCGTCGAAGGCGAACTGGACGGTGACCTTCTTGCCCGGCAGGACCGTGCCGTTGAACCCCTCGCCGACCTTGCCGTCGAAGATCTGCTCGGCGTCCACACCGTCCTGGCCGGCGCGGGCCGTGACATTGACGAGTGCGGAGTCGAACTTCTCCTTGCCCGCGTTCTCGATGACGACGGCGACCCGGTAGGCCTTGTTGCCCTTGGTGTGTCCGGCGGCGTACGCGTCCGGGGTGTACGAGGTGGCGTCGCCGACCGTGACGGTCAGGTCGTCGTCGTAGACAGCCGAGTCGCCGGCTTCCAGCGCCTCGCCGGTGTCCTTCTTCTTGTCCGCGCCCCCGTCCTTCCCGGATTCCTCCCCGCCCTTCGCGGAGGCGCCGCCGGGCTCGGGCTTCGCGGAGGCCGTGGTCTCCGACACCGCCCTGTTGAGATCGTTCACCGCGTCGTCCACGGCCTTGAACGTGATCACCGCGCCCACCACCGTGAGGATCAGCGAGATCAGGCCGAGGGCGGCACCGAACGTGGCCATGCCCTTGTTGGTGGCCTCGCCCCGCTTGGCCCGGCCCCGGCCCACCAGGCCCAGGATCAGGGCGATGAGGCCGAGGATGCCCGCCAGCCAGAACAGGAACGGGATCAGGCCCGACACGGCTCCGATGACACCCAGGACGAGCGCGGCGATCCCCAGTCCGTTACGGGCCGGGCGCGCACCCGGCGCGTGGGCGGGGGCGTACGGCTGCTGGGGCTGCGGGGACTGAGGCGGCTGCGTGAACTGGGACATGGCTGTGCCCTCCGGCGAATACAGAGATGAGTGGTGAGCGGTTCTGCGCATCGCTCTCGTGGAGCGATGAGTCAATGACACCAGAGCTTGTGAACCGAGTCAACACCCTTCACATGGAATGGATTGGTGCACGCTGTGAATCGATTTTGCGTGATGCGGATCGGTATGCTCGCGGTCAGCGCACATGGGCAGGGCCAGGACCAGGGAGACAGTCAGTGCCGGAGAACTCGACAGAGGTGACCGCGGCCGGGATCGCCCGGCTCGCGGGCGTGGGGCGCGCCGCCGTCAGCAACTGGCGCCGCCGTCACACCGACTTCCCCAAGCCCGTCGGTGGCACCGAGACCAGCCCGTCCTTCGCGCTGCCCGAGGTCGAGCGCTGGCTGCGCGAGCAGGGGAAGCTTGCCGAGATCCCCCTCCGTGAACGGGTCTGGCAGCAGCTCGCGGGGCACCCTGCGGGCCCGGTCCCCGCCCTGGTCCACACGGGCTGCGCCCTGTTGCTCCTGCGGAACAGCCCCGCCGCCTGGCGGGAGATCACCTCCGTGTCGGACAAGGCGATGGCCGGTGTGCTGTCCCTCGCGCTGGACGACGTGCTCGCCGCACGCTTCGGGCCCGCGGCGGAAGCCGGACGGGCTGTTCACACCCCCGGCCGCGCGGAACTGCTGCCGTCCGTTCCGCTGCTCCGCGCAGCCGCGGAACTCGCCGCCGAGACAGACCCGCGGCAGACCTTCGAGTTCCTGCTCGGCCGCCAACTGGACGCCAACCCGCGCCAGTACACGCTCACGCCGCCCGGCCTCGCCGACCTGATGGCCGCCCTGGTGGAGACCGGGGCCCGGCCCGCACGCACGGTCCTCGACCCCGCCGCGGGCACCGGTGCCCTGCTGCGTGCCGTCGGCCGCCCGGCCGCTCTGTACGCGCAGGAGACCGATCCCGACCTCGCCGCGCTCACCGCGCTGAGGCTCGCCCTGCACACCGAGAGGGGCAGTGACTGCACCCTCGCGGTACGGACCGGCGACACCCTGCGCGCGGACGCCTTCCCGCAACTCGCCGCCGACGCCGTGCTCTGCCACCCGCCCTTCAACGAACGCAACTGGGGCCACGACGAACTCGCCTACGACCCGCGCTGGGAGTACGGCTTCCCGGCCCGTACCGAGTCCGAACTCGCCTGGGTCCAGCACGCCCTGGCCCATCTGCGCGAGGGCGGAACCGCCGTGCTTCTGATGCCCCCGGCCGCCGCGTCGCGTCGCTCGGGCCGCCGGATCCGCGCCGATCTGCTGCGGCGCGGCGCCCTGCGTGCCGTCATCGCGCTCCCCGCCGGCGCCGCACCCCCGTACGGCATCCCGCTCCACCTCTGGGTGCTGCGCAAGCCCGGCAGCGGCCTGCACCCCTCGCCGGAGCTGCTGCTCGTCGACACCGCCGAACCGTCGGATTCCCCCGCGGCCGGCCCGGCGGCGTCCGCCCCGTCCGGCGGCCGTGACCGGATCGACTGGCAGGCGGTGCGCGGCGCCGTACTCGACGCTTGGCGGTCGTTCGACGGCGACGGCGACGGCGACGGCGACGGCGGGGGCGCGGGCGAAGGCGCGGGCGAAGGCGCGGGCGCGGGCAGGGGCGAAGGCGCGGACGACGGCGCGGGCAGGGGCGAAGGCACGGGCGGGCGTGCCGTCCCCGTCATCGAACTCCTCGACGACGACGTGGACCTGGCCCCCGCCCGCCACCTGCCGCCCCCCACGGCCGCGGGCGGACCGGCCGAGCTGATCCGCGTACGCGAACGACTCACCGAGACACTCGGTCTCACCGGCACCCTCACGCCGCCGGCCGTGTCCCCCTCCGACCCCGCCCACTGGCCGCTCACGACCGTCGGTGAGCTCGCCCGTGCCGGTGCCCTCCAGCTCCGCACCGGCGGCTCGGGCACCGGCCAGGTCCCCGTCCTCACGGAACACGACGTCCTCGGCGGGGCCGCCCCTTCGGGAAGCCTCCCCGTCGACGGCCCCCCGGAGGAGCCGGTTCTCGTCGAACCGGGCGACGTCGTCGTCCCCGTGCTCGGCGGCGGCTCCGCCGCGCGCGTCGTCGACGACGCCACCGCGGGCGCCGCCCTGGGCCGCAACCTCCAGCTGCTGCGCCCCGACCCGGCCGCCCTCGACCCCTGGTTCCTCGCCGGTTTCCTGCGGGGCACCGCCAACAACCGTCAGGCCAGCAGCTACGCCTCCACCGCCACCCGGCTCGACGCGCGCCGTCTCCAACTGCCCCGGCTGCCGCTGGCGGACCAGCAGAGGTACGGGAAACGGTTCCGTGCCCTGGCCGAGTTCGAGGAGGCGCTGCGGCTGGCCGGCCGGCTCGGCGGACAGCTGGTCCAGGGGATGTACGACGGACTGACGGACGGCACGGTGGCGCCGGAGTGAGCTGAACCACAGCCGTTCCGTACAACCCGGGGCCGGATGCCGGTGTCGCCCTTTACGCTCGGATCCGCACACACGCAGCGTGTGCGCGGACGTTCACGACCAGGTCTCCAGGAGCAGCCATGTACGCCCCGGGTCATCCGCCGACGCCGCCGCGCCGCGTTCCCAGCCGGGCCTGGATCGTCTCGATGCGTGTGCTGTTCTTCGCGCTCTCGGTGTGCTCGCTCGGACTGCTGCTGTGGAGCTCGCTGCTCCGCCTCGCGTTCGTGCGCCGCCGGACGGCCGACTGGTGGCTGGCCGGGGCCGGATTCGTGTTCGTCTGCGTGCTGCTGCCGATCCTCGGCAGGGACGGCAACGACGATCCGACCGGCATCGACTACGTCCTCATACCGCTGCTGCTGCTGGCGATGGTGGCCGCTCCCGCGTACTACCTGGTCGCGGACATCCGTCACTACGACCAGCTCACGAAGCCGATTCCCCCGGGCGGATACGGGCCTTCGACGCCGGGGTACGCATACGCGCCCACGGTGCCGATGCACGGAGCGCCCTTCGCCCCCGCCACCCCGCCCATGGCCGTACAGCAGGCGCCGCCGCGACAGCCGGTACAGGCAGGGCAGCCGGTACAGGCAGGGCAGCCGATGCAGCCGCCTGCCGCGCCCTCGCAGCAGTACCAGCAGCCCCAGCCGAGCCTGCAGCCCCAGCCAAGCCCGCAGCCCTATCCGAACCAGCAGCCCCAGCCGAGCCCTCAGCCTCTTCCCAGCCCTCAGCCCCTTCCGAGCCCCCAGCCCCTTTCCGGCCCGCAGTCCCACCCCAACCCGCAGTCCCACCCCGGCCCGCGGCCCCAGCCGGGCTCCCGGCCCCAGCCGGGCTCCCGGCCCCAGCGCATCGACCAGGTCCGCGCGGAGCTCGATGAGTTGAGCGACTACCTCCGTAAGGAGGAGGGCCGGTGAGCGGCCGTCTCATCGGCGGGCGGTACCAACTGGCGACCATCCTCGGCCAGGGCGGCATGGGTCAGGTCTGGACGGCCTACGACCAGCGCCTGGACCGCCGGGTCGCGGTGAAGCTGCTGCGCCCCGACCGGGTCACCGGCCCCGCCGACGGCGACGCGGCGGACGAGCTGCGCCGCCGCTTCGTCCGCGAGTGCCGGGTCACCGCCCAGGTCGACCACCCGGGCCTGGTCACCGTGCACGACGCGGGCAGTGACGGCGATGACCTGTACCTCGTCATGCAGTATGTCGAGGGCGCCGACCTGGCCGACCATCTCGCCGAGCACGATCCGTACCCCTGGCAGTGGTCGGTCGCGGTCGCCGCCCAGCTCTGCGCCGTCCTCTGTGCCGTGCACGCGGTGCCGATCGTCCACCGCGACCTCAAGCCCCGCAACGTCATGGTGCGTCCGGACGGCACCGTCACCGTCCTGGACCTGGGCGTCGCCTCCGTCCTGGACACCGACACCACCCGGCTCACCCACACCGGCTCGCCGATCGGCTCCCCGGCCTACATGGCTCCCGAACAGGCGATGGGCGGCACTGTCGGCCCGTACACCGATCTGTACGCGCTCGGCGTGCTCCTTCACGAACTCCTCAGCGGCGACGTGCCGTTCGCGGGATCGACCGCCCTCGGTGTGCTGCACCGCCATCTCTACGAGCCGCCCCTCCCGGTCCGCCGGATCCGGCCCGACATCCCCGAACCGCTCGAAGCGCTGGTGCTGCGGCTGCTCGCCAAGGACCCCCAGCACCGCCCGTCCGGCGCCCAGGAGGTGTACGAACACCTGGCCCCGCTGCTTCCCGCCCGCGGCACCGGGCTGCCGTCGGGGCCGCTCGACCCGACCCGTCCCTTCCTGCGCCCGCACGCCCCGTGGCCCGACCGCGCGACCCCCGCGCCCCCGCCCCCGGCCCCGCCCGCACCGGCCGCCGCCCGGCCCGATGTCGCCGCCGCCGTCGACGACGTCAAGAAGCTGCTCGGCGAAGGGCGCATCACCCAGGCCGTGGACATCCTCGGCGCGATCCTCCCGGTCGCGGCCGAACAGCACGGTGACGACTCCGCCGTGGTGCGCATCCTGCGCAAGCAGTACGCGGCGACGCTGATGGACGACGGCCAGTACCGTCGCGCCCTGCCCGAACTGCGCCGCCTCGCCGACGACCGCGCGGCGGAGGCCGGCCCGGCCGACGCCCAGACCCTCCAGTTCCGCTACGACGCGGCCCAGTGCCTGGAGCAACTCGGCGAACCGGCCGCGGCGCTCGCGGAGTACCGCGCTGTGCTTCCGTACTACGAGAACCACCACGCCACGGGCAACGACCCGGCCCGCGCCTTCGAGATCCGCCATCGCATCGGGCACCTGCTGCTCGCGGTCGGCGACCACGTGGCGGCACGTGTGCAGCTCCAGGGGCTGCTGTACGACACGGAGCGGGCGTACGGACCGCATCACCCACTGCCGGAGGAACTGCGCCGCCGTCTCGACCGCCAGGTGGAGGTACACGGCGGCTGACGGGGCGACGGATCCGCGGACGGCCGCGACCACGCGAGCAGCCGGGCGGCAAGGTCTCCAGCGCCGTGGAAGGGTCAGGGCGGACGAGTGCGCCACGGATGTCTTCCCCGGGCCTGTACGCAGCGAGGGCCAGGCCAGGAATGTCATGGGTGGAGGCGTCCTTGAGGCAGTGCACTGGCCTGTCGATCTCGTCGTTGCGCCGGCGACATGACTGACGCGCGGGCACCGATTCGAAGCCGACGGGGTGTGATCCTCTCCTCCCTCTCGATAGCAACAAACTGTCGGAAAATACACCCTTGTGGCGCAAGTAGGATCTGTCGTCAACAGCGCTGCGGCTACAAGGGAGTTGATGGTGATGGCTCAACCTGTGGTGATGGTCGGATCGCGAGCGAGCAACCTGGCCAAGGCCCAGGTGCGGGAGGTGTTGGGCCCGCTGCGCGAGCGGTTCCCGGATGTCGTCTTCAGACAGCGCGTCATCCTGGAGGGCGGCGACAAGGACCGGCTCACACCGACCCTCGCCGAGGTCGCGGAGACGACCGGCGGGTCCTCCTTCTCCACGAACCAGGAACGGGCACTCCTGGACGGCGAAGTCGACGTGATCGTGCACTCCCTCAAGGACCTGCCCACCGCCGGCCCAGAAGGGCTGATGCTGCTGACCACCCCCGGTCCCCGCGCTGACCCCCGCGACGTTCTGTGCGGGCACACCCTGGAGTCGCTCCCTACAGGCGCCCGCGTCGGCACCGGCGCCCCCCGCCGCACCGCACAGCTCCTCGCACTGCGACCGGACCTGGACGTCGTCCCGATCCGGGGCAACGTCCCCGGCCGCGTCGCCAGGATCACGGGCGCGGGGGCCATGGACGCCGTGGTCCTGGCCGCCGCAGGTCTGCGCCGGCTCGGTCTGGGCGACCGGATCAGCCAATACCTCGACCTCACGGCGTATCCACCGTCACCCGGTCAAGGCGCCTTGGGCATCCAGGTACGCGTGGACAGCGAAGTCGCCCAACTCCTCGCCGGTATCGGCGACGTCACCGTGGACAGTGCGGTGCGCGCCGAGCGGGCGCTGCTCGCGGAATTGCACGGCGGTTGCTCGGTGCCCGTCGGCGCGTACGCCCAGCCCCGTCCTGACGGGACGCTGCACCTCACGGCCGCGGTGACCAGCATCGACGGTGCCCACCAGATCACCGCCAGTGGGACCGGGCCGGCCGTCGAGCCGGTCACACTCGGCCGCACCGTAGCGGCCGAGCTGCTGGCCAAGGGCGCCGAGGCCATCCTCGCCTCCGTCCGCGCGTAACCGCCCGGGCGAGATCGATCGCCCACCGCGAACAACGCGGGCTCCCACAGCAGCCTGTCGGCACCCTCACCGATGCAGTCCGGGCCGGTCCGCACCGGACACGAGCCCGCGCTCCCCGCGGGACCGTCCCCGCCACCGCGCCCACACGCCGGTCGCCAGCAGGGCGAGTGCCGCGCACGCGCCGACGGCCGTGCCCGCCCGCAGACCGGGGGGCCGGTACGAGCAGTCGACGGCGGTGCCGTGGGCGGGCACCGGGACGGAGACCAGGCCCAGGTGACTGCCGGCGGGCCGCCCCTGGCAGCTCCAGCCCGCGATCCGGGGCGCTGCGATCACGACCGTTCCTGTGCTGCCGGGCGGCAGTTCGGCCCGTATGCCGTCGGCGGTGACATGGACGGCGGTGGCGCCCGTGCGCCGCAGACCGGCGATCGCCGACGTGAGCCGGGACCGGTCCAGGCAGCCGATCGCCTCGTGCGGCACGGTCCCTTCGCGGACGGAGGCGAGCGTGACCACGACCGGCGCGCTCCCGCCCGCCGTCCCCAGGCGTTCCACCGGGGCGCGGCGGGCCGGGAGCTGCCCCTTGAACTCGATCGCCGGGCCCGTACCCAGGCGCGCCGAGCCGAACAGGTCGGGCGTCCACAGATACGCCTCCGAGGCCGCCGGACAGCGGGCGGTCAGCGTGTACGCACCGCGCCCCACCCGGTAGTCGTGCGCACCCCGGTCCGCCACCGCGGCACCCGTCGCGGTGCGCAGCACCGTCTTCGGCACCGTATAGACGCGGGAACCGAGCAGTTCCTCCTGGTTCCGGTACGGGGACCGGCCGTACGCCCTGGGTTCGCCGGGCGGCCGTACCGTCACCAGCGGCGGCGCCTCCGTACGGCTCACCGTCACCGGCCGGTCGTCCGGCGCGTTCCACACCTGATGCGGGTCGCGCGGCCCGCGCACCCGTGCACCGACCGAGAAGATCGCGTCCGTGACGGGGTTGTCGAGGCTCTGCACGGCGCGGCCGTTCGACGTCCACCCGCCGCCCAGCGCGCGCAGCGTGCGCGTCAGCACGGCGGGTGTGTGGCTGCTGTAGTACGCGGCGCCCTGCCCGCCCACCAGCAGCGGGTCGTTCGCCGTGGTCTGCTCGCGGCCGGGGTCGGTGCGGTAGCGCGGCCAGCCGTCGGCACTCGCGACGGCAGCCGCCTGTATCCGCTGCCGCTCGCCCCACGGCGCGTAGTGGTCGAGCCGGTTCAGCTTCTGCCGGTCGGCGAACGCGGTGGTCGCGGCGGCCTGCCCGGCCTGCGCGCCGATGAGCAGCACCGCGGCGAGCACCGCGTACCCGCGACCGCGGCCGGCCAGCAGCAGCGCGCCCACCGCCGCCACCAGACCGGCCGCGAACAGCGGATACGTCCACCGCGTGACCAGGTCGCTGAAACCGGCTCCGGCCGCGACCGGCACCAGCACCGCGCTCCCGCCCAGCAGGGCCCGCCACGGTGGCCAGTCGGCCGAGACGGTGATCCAGGCGGCGATCACGACCAGCCCGGCCAGGACGAACGTCTGCCGGTACGGACTGCCGTTGGGCGTGGCGAAGGCATGCCAGAGCAGGTGGGTCGGGCCCCACTGCAACGACAGCGCGACCCCGGCCACCAGCCCCGCCCACGCCCACCGCTCGCGTCGCGGCACGGACCGCTGGAAGACCAGCGCACAGGCCAGCAGCAGGGTGCCCGTGCCGAGGAAGAGCGCGGGGGTGAAGAAGCTGTACGTGTGGGGGAGCAGCCGCGCGAGCACATCGGGCCAGGCTGCGGGCTCGAACGTCCGGTCCCAGCCGGGGTAGGCGTGCTTCGTGCCCAGATAGACGGGAACGAGGACGGGCGCCGCGAGACCGATCCCCACTCCGACCGTGCGGACCGCCCGTATCAGTCCCCGGCCCACCGCCCTTCGGTCCTCCCGTTCCGTGAAGAACCGCACCGCGAGGACCAGTGCGGCCCCGAGCGTCGCCATGTACGCCGTGTAGAAGTTGGCCGCCCACACCACCGCGACGAGCAACGGCGCGGCAATACGGTGCCGTCCCGTACGGGCCCACTCACCGGCCAGGCAGAGCAGCGGCAGCGCGACCAGGCCGTCCAGCCACATCGGGTTGTACGACGCCTCGACGACCGACCAGCCGCACAGCGCGTACGAACCACCGAGCAGGCCCGCCATCCACCAGCGTCCGCCGCGCAGCGTCAGCAGCAGCAGGGCCATGAGCGCCGCGGCCGACGCCATCTTCAAGTCCGTCACCACGTAGACCGCGAGATCCGTCCGGTCGCGTGGGAAGACCCCGACGAGCAGGGCGAACGGGCTGGTCAGATAGGTGCCCAGATCCGGCAGGAAGCTCGTCCCGTACCCGGACGACCAGTTGAGCAGCACCCCGCCGTCGGCGTTCCCGTGCAGCAGGTCCCACAGCCGGGTGTGGAACGGCACGAACTGATTGCCCAGGTCGTTGACGCTCCGGGTGTGCGGCCCGAAGGGAAAGCTGCGTGCCCGGGCGTCACCGGCGCAGACGGCGGCGACGGTGAGCAGGGCGGCGAGCGCGCCCGCGCACAGGCGGGGACGGGAAGTCGGCATACGCAGGAATATGCCAGCCTCGAACGCGCAAACCCCTTCTGAAATGGGTCAGTTCACTTGATGGTCGCTCAGCGGCCATATGAAGCGCCGGATTCCGACATGTGGGCAGGCTGATGTACATCCGTGCTGATCTCGCTGGTGGTGCCTTGTTTCAACGAGGAAGAGATCCTCGAACGCTTCCATGAACGCGTGACGGAGGAAATGACCCGGCTGGGACATGAATTCCAGCTGGTGTACGTCGACGACGGCAGCGCGGACCGGACGCTGGTGATCCTCCAGGAGCTGGCCGCCGCCGATCCGCGGGCCCGCTATGTCTCCTTCAGCCGGAACTTCGGCAAGGAGGCCGCCATGCTGGCCGGCCTCCAGCACGCCGAGGGCGACGCGGTCGTCATCATGGACGCCGACCTCCAGCATCCGCCGGAGCTCGTGGGCCGGATGCTCAAGGAGCACGCCGACGGCCACGACCAGGTGATCGCCCGCCGCACCCGCAAGGGCGACCGCGTCACCCGCACCGTCAGCGCCCGTGCCTACTACTGGCTGATCAACCGCCTGGTGGACGTGGAGCTGGTCGACGGCGTCGGTGACTTCCGGCTGCTGTCCCGTCGCACCGTCGACGCCGTACTGGAACTCACCGAGTACAACCGGTTCTCCAAGGGTCTTTTCGCCTGGGTGGGATTTCGCACCACGACGTTCAGCTACGAGAATGCCGTTCGTGAACAGGGCCGGTCCACCTGGACTTTCGGAAAGCTTCTCAATTACGGTCTCGACGGCCTCCTCTCCTTCAACAACAAACCGCTGCGCGTCGCGCTCTATCTGGGCCTGCTGCTGTTGTCCGTCGCGTTCGCCTACGCCGCGTGGATCGTCGGCGTCGCACTGGTGAGAGGGGTCGACACCCCCGGCTACGTCACCCTGCTCGTCGTGGTCACCGCCCTCGCCGGAGTACAGATGGTGATGGTCGGGGTGGTCGGTGAGTACGTCGGCCGTATCTACTACGAGGTGAAGCGGCGACCGCACTTCCTGGTGAAGGCCACGAACACCGGGACGGCGCCGCAGCCGGCACGGGGATCACGGGAGTTCGTACGCCGATGACGGTCACCGCGCAGATGGCCCGCTTCGCCCTCGTGGGAGTCGTGAACACGGGCACCTACTACGGCTGCTACCTCGTCCTGCTGACCTGGCTGCCCTACATCGCCGCTCATGCGCTCGCCTTCGTGCTGAGCATGACCGGCTCGTTCTTCCTGAACTCCTTCTTCACCTACCGGACCCGCCCCACCTGGCGGAAGTTCCTGCTCTTCCCGCTCACCAACGCGGCCAACTTCGTCATCACGACCGGCGGTGTCTATCTGCTGGTCGGCCTCGCCGGGTTCAGCAGCCGGTACGCGCCGCTGGTCGCGGCCGCCGCGGCCATCCCGATCACGTTCGTCGTCTCGCGCACGATCATGCTGCGCCCGGACAGCGGCCTCCCGGCACCCGAGCGCGTGTCCTGAGCATCCCGCCGGGGCCCGGACGGGTGTGCCCAGGGTGTCCCGGGGCGGGCCCACATCCCGAACTCCTTCCGAATCGTTGGTCGAACCAGTGGCCCCAACCACATCCACTGCCTAACATCGATCACCGCAAGGTCTTGTGCACTGATGCACAAAGTCTCCCCGGGAGGTTCCTTTGCACCGCCGCAGTCGCACCGCGCTCACCGTCTTTGCCGCCCTGCTCACCGGCGCCCCACTCCTGACCGCCTGCGGCAGCCAGGCCCACCCGGGCGCCGCGGCCCTCATCGGCGGGGACCGGATCGAGGTGTCCACGCTGCAGGGCGAGGTGGCGGCCGTACGCGAAGCCCAGCGCGACGCGAAGGACGCCCCCCAGCTCATCGACAAGTCCGGGCAGCTCAGCCGGGCCAAGCTGCACGGCATGATCTTCGACCGGGTCCTGGACCGGGCCGCGCGGGACGCGGGCGTGAGTGTCAACCGCAACGAGATCCAGCAGATGCGGAAGGCGGCCGCCGCCCAGTCCGGGGGAGAGGCGCAGCTGCAGACGGCGATGCTCCAGCAGAGCTGGGTCGCCCCCAGCCAGATCGACGCCGTCCTGCGTGAGCAGGTCCAGCTGACGAAACTGGCCCAGGCGCTCGGCGCCGACCTCCAGCAGCCCGAGGGGCAGCAGGCCGTCGGCGACGCGCTCAGCAAGGCGTCGAAGGCCCTGAAGGTCGACGTCAACCCGCGCTACGGCGCCTGGGACGACAAGCAGACCCAGCTCGCCAACTACAAGGCCCCCTGGATCAAGCAGGAGAGCAAGCCCGCCGGGGCGGAGGCCGAGTCCGGCGTCTGAGGGCCGCCCCGCCGGGGACTGCGGGACACCCCTTCGGCCCGGTCCTTCGGGAGTGCGGAAAACGGCTGTCCGACCGAGCGGGTAGATTCGAACGGTGAACGCTGAAGACCCCGGCCGCATCGTCCTGCTCACCGCCAGCCACCGCGTCGCACCCGGACTCCTGTCCTGGCCCGCCTGGCAGACGCTGCACGCCGCCGACCGGGTGTTCTGCGCCGAGCAGGACCATCCCCAGCTGCCCTACCTGCGCGAGGCGGGCGTCGCCGTCGAGCACGCGGCGCCCACCGCGCAGGAGCTCGTCGACGTGTGCGCGGGCGGCCGGAGCGTGGTCGTCCTCGCCGGCGGCGAAGGCGATCAGCCGCTGACCGACGGACTGGCCCGGCTCGCCGGCTCGGGCCGGGTGCGGATGCCGGCCCTGGAGCTGCTGCCCGGTTCGTACGATCTGCCGGGTGCCCGGCTCCTCGATCTGGTCCAGGTCATGGACCGGATCCGGATCGAATGCCCCTGGACATCCCGGAAGACCCACCAGGGCCTCGCCAAGTACGCCATCGAGGAGGCGTACGAACTCGTCGAGGCGATCGAGGACGGCGACCGCGACGAGCTGCGCGAGGAACTGGGGGACGTACTCCTCCAGGTCGTCCTCCACGCCAGGATCGCCGAGGAGAGCGAGGAGGATCCGTTCTCCGTCGACGACGTGGCCGCGACGCTCGTGGAGAAGCTGATCCACCGCCATCCGCATGTCTTCGGGGACGAGACCGCCGAGACCCCGGAGGACGTGCACGCGCACTGGCTGCGGACCAAGGCCATCGAGAAGCAGCGCGACTCGGTCACCGACGGAGTGCCGCTCGGCCAGCCCGGCCTCGCGCTCGCGGCGAAACTGGCCGGCCGGGTGCGTACAGCGGGGCTCGACGTGGCGCTCCCCACGGGCGACGGCATCGGTTACGAGCTCCTCGCCCTCGCCGCACGCGCCGAACAGGACGGTGTCGACCCCGAGGCCGCTCTGCGGGCCGCGGGCCGCGCCTACCGGGACGCCATCCGGGCGGCGGAGGGCAACGGATAACGTCGGGGGGTGAATCACAGCCC
Organism: Streptomyces sp. NPDC058051; assembly: GCF_042885475.1. NCBI lineage: Bacteria > Bacillati > Actinomycetota > Actinomycetes > Kitasatosporales > Streptomycetaceae > Streptomyces > Streptomyces sp. NPDC058051. Next base: position 106,134 of record NZ_JBHVRW010000009.1, on the reverse strand, counting down.
CACGGACCGTCCCGCCGGTCAGCCTGCCCACAGCCCCGCGGGTGAGCCCGCCGACCGTGGTGCCGCTCCCGCCGGTCCTGCGCCCGCCGACCGCCCCGCCGCCTGTCCCGTCGACGCGCCCCCACTCTTCACCTGGGAGTTCGCCACCGATCCCTACCCGGCCTACGCGTGGCTGCGCGAGCACAGCCCCGTGCACCGGACCGCGCTGCCCAGCGGCGTCGAGGCCTGGCTCGTGACCCGGTACGCGGACGCCCGGCAGGCGCTCGCCGACACCCGGCTCTCCAAGAACCCGGCGCACCACGCCGAGCCGGCGCACGCCAAGGGCAAGACGGGTATTCCGGGCGAACGCAAGGCGGAGCTGATGACGCATCTGCTGAACATCGACCCGCCCGACCACACCCGGCTGCGCCGCCTCGTCTCCAAGGCGTTCACCCCGCGCCGGGTCGCCGAGTTCGCGCCCCGCGTGCAGGAGCTGACGGACCGTCTCATCGACCGCTTCGTCGCGGAGGGGAAGGCGGACCTCATCCACGACTTCGCGTTCCCGCTCCCCATCTACGCGATCTGCGACCTGCTCGGCGTCCCCCGCGAGGACCAGGACGACTTCCGGGACTGGGCGGGCATGATGATCCGCCACGGCGGCGGCCCCCGCGGCGGGGTGGCCAGGTCGGTGAAGAAGATGCGCGGCTATCTCGCCGAGCTGATCCACCGCAAGCGGGAGAACCCGGGGGACGACCTGATCTCGGGGCTGATCCGGGCCAGTGACCACGGAGAGCACCTCACCGAGAACGAGGCCGCGGCCATGGCCTTCATCCTCCTCTTCGCCGGGTTCGAGACGACGGTCAACCTCATCGGCAACGGGGTCTACGCCCTGCTGCGCAACCCCGGACAACGCGAACGGCTCCAGCTCTCCCTCGACGCGGGGGAGAGCGATCTGCTGGAGACCGGGATCGAGGAGCTGCTGCGGTACGACGGGCCGGTGGAGCTGGCGACCTGGCGGTTCGCCACCGAGCCGCTGACGCTCGGCGGACAGCACATCGCGGTCGGCGACCCGGTACTCGTCGTGCTCGCCGCCGCCGACCGCGACCCGGAACGCTTCGAGGACCCCGACACGCTCGACCTCGCGCGGCGTGACAATCAGCACCTCGGATACGGGCACGGCATCCACTACTGCCTGGGAGCGCCGCTCGCCCGACTGGAGGGACGGACCGCGCTCACCACCCTGCTCAGACGCCTTCCCGACCTGCGCCTTGCGGTGGAACCTACCGATTTGCGGTGGCGTGGCGGGCTGATCATGCGTGGACTGCGCACGTTGCCCGTGGAGTTCACGCCGGGCGCCACCACGACGCAGGATGACGCTCCGTCAACTCTGTGACTTCGACGTGATCTGTGCTGCATCGACTTGTGACACGCGTTCGAGTCCCGCTAGGTTCACCGTTCGACTCACCCGTCACACGGAAGGCAACCCCATGGGCTCCGCGAACGGCAGACACCGTCGCCCTCGTCAGGCACCCGCCATCGTCGTCGCCGCGGGCGTGACCGGATCGGCCATCGCCATCCCGCTGCTCGGCGCGGCCGGTGCGCACGCGGCCGACGCCACGACCTGGGACCGTGTGGCCGAGTGCGAGAGCGGCGGCATGTGGAGCGCCGACCTCGGCAACGACTTCTACGGCGGCCTGCAGCTCTCGCAGGAGATCTGGAAGGCGTACGGCGGTGAGTCGTACGCCCCGCGTGCCGACCTCGCCAGCCGTGCGCAGCAGATCGCCGTGGCCGAGAAGGTCCTCGACGACCGGGGGCCGCAGGCGTGGCCCAGCTGTGCGGTCATCTCCGGCCTCGCGGTGGACGGGACGCTGCCGGGTGTCGACCCGGGCGCCGTGCCCTCCGCCGACCCGACGCAGAGCGCGGAGCCGGCTGACGGCGCGTCGGCCACCCCGTCCGACAGCGCCACGCCGTCCGACGACGCGTCGAGCGGTACGGGTGACGCGAAGGGCTCGGGCGGCACCGGCGCGTCGGCCGGTGAGGCCACGCCGTCAGCGAAGCCCTCGGCCACCGCGTCCTCCGACCGGTCCTCTTCATCCGACGCGTCCGATTCATCCGATTCGTCCAGTGGGGTGGGTGGCAAGCACCGCGGCACGCCGGCCTCCGAGGCAAGCGGCGGAGTGGCCGGTGGCGGCGACCGCGAGTCCGGCCGCCATGCCTCGCGCGGTGATGCCGGTGCGCGCGACGCCGGCGTGGCGGCGACCGACGGCGCGTACACCGTTCGCCCCGGCGACAACCTCTGGGCGATTGCTGATGCACAGAACATCCCCGGTGGGTGGCCCGCGCTCTATGAGGCCAACAAGGGTGTCGTCGGCTCCGATCCGGACCTCATTCTCCCTGGCCAGAGCCTTGATCTCGACCTGAAGTCCGAGTGAGTGCGGTCTGAAAATCGTCTAAAAGAGCCCCAAAAGTCGGGGTAGTTCAGGGACCTATGTCCACTTATGCGTAAGTGAGACATGGGTCTCTTTGCGTCAACTGGCGTGTCGCCGCTGGAGAGCCCCGCCGCATCGCGTCCCACCTGCGGAAACGACGGTTCCTCAGATGCAAGTAAGGGATGATTGTCCGATGTGTCCTTCTTTGAATGTCGGGGTTGCGTATGTTTACGGTCGGAACCGCTCGCACCGCGGGCCCCGTCGACCGTCACGCCGAATCCTGCCGTCGGTCGAAGGGAACAGACGCGTAAAGCGCCGTAGGCAGGAGCGGGGGACCCAGGTAAGCGCCTGGTCCCGATCGTCGAAAGACGCATCAGGACCCGGCTTGGGGTGAAGTCGCGTGCTAGGACGTGCGACCGGGCAACTCACTTGGCCCGAACCCGACAGCTCACCTCGTAGGCGTCGGTGAGGAGAAGTTCCATGCTGTTTTCCAGCAAGGGCAAGCACCGCCGCCCGTCCAAGGCCGTCCGTATCGCCACGCTCGCCGGTGTCGCCGGCACCGCTGTCGCCGTACCGCTGATGGGAGCGACCGGCGCCTCCGCCGCGTCCGTCGCCACCTGGGACGCCGTCGCCCAGTGCGAGTCCGGTGGCAACTGGTCCATCAACACCGGCAACGGCTACTACGGCGGTCTGCAGTTCTCGCAGTCCAGCTGGGCCGCCGCAGGCGGTACGCAGTACGCTTCCCGCGCCGACCTGGCCACCAAGGCTCAGCAGATCGCCACCGCCGAGCGGCTCCTCGACCTGCAGGGTCCGGGTGCCTGGGGCTGCGCCTCCGCGGGCAACCTGACCAATGACGGTGTCGACCCGGGCGTCGACACCGGCTCCTCCGCGGGCAAGTCCTCCGCCGCCACCCAGCAGCAGAGCACCCCGGCCGCGCCGAAGCAGCAGGCCCAGCCGAAGAAGGCCGAGCGCACCGAGGCTCCCGCCGCCTCCCGTTCGGACCGCTCCGCCGCCCCGAAGGCCGAGTCGAAGAAGACCGTCACCACCCCGACCGGCGAGAAGGTCAAGAAGGGCGACGGCGAGTACAAGGTCGTCTCCGGCGACTCCCTGAGCAAGATCGCCGCCGACCACAAGGTCAAGGGTGGCTGGCAGCGGCTGTTCGAGCTGAACAAGGACATCGTCAAGGACGCCGACCTGATCTACCCGGGTCAGCAGCTGCACCTGACGAAGTAGTCCCCGGCTCTCTCCCCCGAGCACCCCGGCCCGGCGCGCAATCCCCCGTATGCGCCGGGCCGGGGTTTTTCCCGCGCGGGGGCGTGCGGGCGGCGTTCGGGGCAAACGGGGCGACCGTTCAACTGTTGTAGTTACTGGTCAGTAAATTTCTGGCCTTTTGTCCGGCGGTGGGCGCCCTTGGGTCCTTTTTCGTCCCAGGGGACGGGCGTTCGTCCGGCTGACCGGGCCGGGCCGGTTAGGCTCTTGTCGCAAGGCCAAAGTGACCCTGCACAACCAGTGTCATATCCCAGAAGGAGATGCCTCGTGCCGTCCATCGACGTCGTCGTAGCCCGGGAAATCCTCGACTCCCGGGGGAACCCCACGGTCGAGGTCGAGGTTGGCCTCGACGACGGCAGCACGGGCCGTGCTGCCGTGCCGTCCGGCGCCTCCACCGGTGCGTTCGAGGCCATTGAGCTTCGCGACGGTGACCCCAACCGCTACCAGGGCAAGGGCGTGGAGAAGGCCGTCCTCGCCGTGATCGAGCAGATCGGCCCGGAGCTCGTCGGCTACGACGCGACCGAGCAGCGGCTGATCGACCAGGCGATGTTCGACCTGGACGCCACCGAGAACAAGGGCTCGCTCGGCGCCAACGCCATCCTCGGCGTCTCGCTCGCCGTGGCCCACGCGGCCTCCGAGGCTTCGGACCTGCCGCTGTTCCGCTACCTCGGCGGCCCGAACGCGCACCTGCTGCCCGTTCCGATGATGAACATCCTCAACGGTGGGTCGCACGCCGACTCCAACGTGGACATCCAGGAGTTCATGATCGCCCCGATCGGTGCGGAGTCCTTCTCCGAGGCGCTGCGCTGGGGCGCCGAGGTCTACCACACGCTGAAGAAGGTCCTGAAGACCAAGGGCCTCTCCACCGGTCTCGGCGACGAGGGCGGCTTCGCGCCGAACCTGGAGTCCAACCGCGCCGCCCTCGACCTCATCCTTGAGGCCATCAAGGAAGCCGGCTACGCCCCGGGCAAGGACATCGCGCTCGCGCTCGACGTCGCCGCGTCCGAGTTCTACAAGGACGGCTCGTACGAGTTCGAGGGCAAGTCCCGCTCGGCCGCCGAGATGACCGAGTACTACGGGGAGCTCGTCGACGCGTACCCGCTGGTCTCCATCGAGGACCCGCTGTACGAGGACGACTGGGCCGGCTGGAAGGTCATCACCGACAAGCTCGGCGCCAAGGTCCAGCTCGTCGGCGACGACCTGTTCGTCACCAACCCGGAGCGCCTGGCCCGCGGCATCGAGGAGGGCTCCGCCAACGCCCTGCTCGTCAAGGTCAACCAGATCGGTTCGCTGACCGAGACCCTGGACGCCGTCGAGCTGGCCCAGCGCAACGGCTTCAAGTGCATGATGTCGCACCGCTCCGGTGAGACCGAGGACGTCACCATCGCCGACCTGGCCGTCGCCACCAACTGCGGTCAGATCAAGACCGGTGCCCCGGCCCGCTCCGAGCGCGTCGCCAAGTACAACCAGCTGCTGCGCATCGAGGAGATCCTCGACGACGCCGCGGTGTACGCGGGCCGCTCCGCGTTCCCGCGCTTCAAGGGCTGAGCCCCGGCCCTTCGAGGCCGACGGTCCTGGCATCCCTCCGTCCCCGCGCTCGGTCCCGTACCGTGTGCGGGGACGGACGTGCGTAATGGGGAGGCGGAGACATGGCCGCGAAGGACCGGGACCGGTTCTCCACCGCGACCCGGCTGCGGCTGCTCGGAGAGCAGACCGCCGCCCGTGTCTACCGGTCACAGACCCGCCGTCAGGCCCGCCGCTCCCGGCTCACCGGCCGGGCGGCGTTCCTCGCCCTCGTCGTCTGCTCCCTGGTGGTGGCGCTCGCGTACCCGATGCGGCAGTACGTGTCGCAGCAGGACGAGATCGCCGAACAGGAACGCCAGGCGCAGGAGGCACGGGCCCGCACCGAGGAGCTGCGCGACGAGAAGGCGCGCCTCCAGGACGACGCGTACGTCAAGCAGCTGGCCCGCAAGCATCTGCACTACCTTCTCCCCGGGGAGACCGGCTACACGGTGATCGACCCCGACGCGGTCAAGGAGCGCAACGGCGAGAAGGACGCGTCCGGCCGGCCGTGGCACTCCAACCTCTGGGACGGCGTCGACAGCGCCGACCGCGACTGACTCTCTTCATCCCTCTGCAGAACCCGCAGTTCGAGCAGCCCGATCAGAACCTAGGCAGGCATGGAAACCCCCCCTCCGCAGACCGAGTCCACCGCGCCCACCGAGGCGGACATCGCAGCGTTCCAGCAGCAGCTGGGCCGTCCGCCGCGCGGGCTGCGCGCGATCGCGCACCGCTGCCCGTGCGGGAACCCGGACGTGGTCGAGACGCAGCCACGGCTGGAGGACGGCACGCCGTTCCCGACGACGTACTACCTGACGTGCCCGCGTGCCGCCTCCGCGATCGGCACACTGGAGGCGAACGGTGTCATGAAGGAGATGACCGAGCGCCTCGGTACGGACCCGGAACTGGCCGCCGCGTACCGGGCCGCGCACGAGGACTACATCGCCCGGCGGGACGCGATCGAGGTGCTGGAGGGATTCCCGAGCGCGGGGGGCATGCCGGACCGGGTGAAGTGCCTGCACGTGCTGGTCGGGCACGCCCTGGCCGCGGGGCCCGGCGTGAACCCGCTCGGTGACGAGGCGATCGCGATGCTGCCGGAGTGGTGGCGCAAGGGGCCGTGCGTGACGCCCTGCCGGCCCGCGGACGCGGACGACGCGGCCTGACCGCCTCCCCGCGACGCCCGCACCGGCCCCCGGAGGCGCCCGATCGCCTCCCGGGGCTCCGCCCCCGGGATCCCCGGACCCCCGCTCCCCGTACGTCGGAGGGGCTCGATTCCTCAGGAGCATCCATGACTCGCGTGGCCGCCGTCGACTGCGGTACCAACTCCGTCCGCCTGCTCGTCGCCGACGCGGACCCGTCCACCGGTGAGCTCGTCGAGCTCGACCGCCGGATGGAGATCGTCCGCCTCGGCCAGGGCGTGGACCGCACCGGCCGGCTCGCGCCCGAGGCCCTGGAGCGGACGTTCGCCGCCTGCCGCCAGTACGCGGAGGTGATCAGGAAGCACGGGGCGCGGAAGACACGCTTCGTCGCCACCTCCGCCTCGCGCGACGCGGAGAACAGGGACGAGTTCGTCCGCGGTGTGCTGGACATCCTGGGCGTCGAGCCCGAGGTGATCAGCGGTGACCAGGAGGCGGAGTTCTCCTTCACCGGCGCCACCAAGGAGCTGGCGGGCCGCGATCACCTCGCGAAGCCGTATCTCGTCGTGGACATCGGCGGCGGCTCCACCGAGTTCGTCGTCGGCGACGACCATGTGCGGGCCGCGCGCTCCGTCGACATCGGCTGCGTACGGATGACCGAGCGGCACCTCGTGCGCGACGGTGTCGTGAGCGATCCGCCGACGCCCGGTCAGATCGCCGCGATCCGTGCCGACATCGACGCGGCGCTCGACCTCGCCGAAGAGACGGTCCCGCTCACCGGCGCCGCCACCCTCGTCGGCCTCGCCGGGACGGTCACCACCGTCGCCGCGATCGCCCTGGGGCTCGACGCGTACGACTCCGAGGCGATCCACCACTCCCGGATCTCCCTCGGCCAGGTCCAGGAGATCACCGCACGGCTCCTCGCCTCCACCCACGCCGAGCGTGCCGCGATCGGCGCGATGCATCCGGGACGGGTCGACGTGATCACCGCGGGGGCGCTCATCCTGCTCGCCGTGATGAAGCGGAGCGGGGCCCAGGAGGTCGTCGTCAGCGAGCACGACATCCTCGACGGCATCGCCTGGCACGCGGCACTCGACGACGAGTGACGTGTCCGTTGCGCAGGCGGCCCGGATCCTCGGACTCCGGGCCGCCTGCGCTCAGCCTGCGCGGTGGACGTCGCGCCGGTCGCCGACCTCGACGGCGAGGATGATGCGTCGGCCGGCCGTGTGGGCCGGCTCGTGCGGGCGGGCCCTCCGCAGGGTGCGGAACAGGCGCTCATGCGCATCCCGGCCTGCACCTTTGAGCCTTCGTGGGCCACCTGAGGGGTGCGTCGCGAGACACGTCGCGACGAAGTTCGTGAACTTCTTCACAAGGAATTCGGCCCTGTGGGGGGCTCTTCTGCTCCGTATGGGCATCCGGAGCCGCTTTCGGGCTGGTTCCGCGTCGATACGGGACTGTTCCGGGCGCGTTGCCGACGCATGAATCGGAGCCGCGGATCACCCGTTCCGGAGGCTCAAGGGCCAGCTCACAGGCGGTGACAACGTCCTGGACCCCGCTTGTGGTTCCCGGCTGGTGCCATGACCTCGATCACGTGGGTGGCGGAGTGTAGCAGAGGGTCGGCCCTAGCTTGTGAAGGGGCGCACGAGGTTGCCCCCCGAGGGGGGTGGATACTCGATGCCATGAGCACCACGGAGCGTCCCAGGATCCTCGTAGTAGGCGGTGGGTACGTAGGCCTGTACGCAGCTCGACGCATTCTGAAGAAGATGCGCTACGGCGAGGCGACCGTCACGGTCGTCGACCCGCGCTCGTACATGACGTACCAGCCCTTCCTCCCCGAAGCTGCTGCCGGCAGCATCTCGCCTCGGCATGTCGTCGTCCCGCTGCGACGCGTACTGCCGAAGGCCGAGGTTCTCACCGGCCGCGTCACGACCATCGATCAGGACCGCAAGGTCGCCACGGTCGCGCCGCTCGTCGGCGAGGCCTACGAGCTGCCCTTCGACTACCTGGTCATCGCGATGGGCGCGGTCTCCCGCACCTTCCCGATCCCCGGCCTCGCCGAACAGGGCATCGGCATGAAGGGCATCGAGGAGGCCATCGGCCTGCGCAACCACGTCCTTGAGCAGCTGGACAAGGCCGACTCGACGACCGATGAGGACGTCCGCCGCCGTGCGTTGACGTTCGTCTTCGTGGGCGGCGGGTTCGCCGGCGCGGAGACCATCGGCGAGGTCGAGGACATGGCCCGCGACGCGGCGAAGTACTACACGAACGTGAAGCGTGAGGACATGCGCTTCATCCTCGTCGACGCCGCCGACAAGATCCTTCCCGAGGTCGGCCCGAAGCTGGGCACGTGGGGCCGGGAGCACCTGGAGTCCCGCGGTGTCGAGGTCTTCCTCTCGACCTCCATGGACTCCTGCGTCGACGGCCACGTCGTGCTGAAGAACGGCCTGGAGGTCGACTCCAACACGATCGTGTGGACGGCCGGCGTGAAGCCGAACCCGGCGCTGGCCCGCTTCGGCCTGCCGCTCGGTCCGCGCGGTCACGTGGACACCTCCGAGAAGCTCCAGGTGCAGGGCACCGACTACATCTGGGCCGCGGGCGACAACGCCCAGGTGCCGGACATGATCGGCCGCAGGGCCGGCAACCCCAACGCCTGGTGCCCGCCGAACGCCCAGCACGCGCTGCGTCAGGCCAAGGTCCTCGGCGACAACGTCATCTCCGGGATGCGCGGCTTCCCGCAGAAGGAATACAGCCACGCCAACAAGGGTGCCGTCGCCGGTCTGGGGCTGCACAAGGGCGTCGCGATGATCGTCATGGGCAAGATGAAGATCAAGCTCAAGGGCCGTCTCGCCTGGTACATGCACCGTGGCTACCACGGTCTGGCGATGCCGACCTGGAACCGCAAGATCCGGATCTTCGCCGACTGGACCCTTGCGATGTTCCTCAAGCGCGAGGTCGTCTCGCTGGGTGCCATGGAGACGCCGCGCGAGGAGTTCTACGAGGCCGCCAAGCCGGCCCCGGCACCGGCCGCCGTCAAGGAGGCCGAGGGCGAGAAGGCCAAGGCCTCCTAGTCCGCCCGCGGGTCCACTCACCCGCGCAGTACGCGCAGTACGCCCGAAGGGGCCGTCCGCCATCCGTGGTGCGGAACGGCCCCTTCGGCGTTCCCGGGCGCGCGCGGCGGGGCGAGCAAGGGGATTGCGGGCCGCCCGCACGCGGGTATATGTGTCCTACAAGTATTTTGCCTTTTCCTTGCGCGGTGGCGGGATGGCCCGTACTCCGCAGACTGTTGACGGGGAGGTACCTCGTCGCGGCACCGCGGGTGCCCGGCGTGGTTGCAGGCATGTTCGTGCATGTTCGGGCATGTTTGGGCACATTGGGAACACCATCATGGAGGTGTGCGCCATGGCAGACGCCGCGTTGCGGCTGACCGCTCTCGCCGAGGAGTTGCTGGGAGAAAAGCTGCCGGTCCGTATCCGGGCCTGGGACGGCAGCGAATCCGGACCGCCCGGTGCCCCCGTTCTGATCGTCCGAAGCCGCCGCGCACTGCGCCGACTGCTCTGGAAGCCGGGCGAACTGGGCCTGGCCCGCGCCTGGGTGGCGGGCGAGCTGGACATCGAAGGCGATCTGTACGAGGCCCTGGACCTGCTGGCCTCGCTGATCTGGGACCGCGGCGAGGCGGCCACGGACAGCGTCCACCCGGTCCGCGACCCGAAGGTGCGGGCCTTCGCCAAGGGGCTGTTGCAGCTGGCGGGCCCCTGGCTCCCGCCGTCCCCGCCGCCCGAGGAGGTGCGCCGCCGCAGCGGCGCCCTCCACACCAAGCGGCGCGACAAGGAAGCCATCAGCCACCACTACGACGTGGGCAATGATTTCTACGCATTGGTCCTCGGTCCGTCCATGGTCTACTCCTGCGCGTACTGGGCGGACGGCGGGACTCTGGAGGACGCCCAGCGTGACAAGCTCGACCTGGTCTGCCGCAAGCTCGCCCTGAAGGAGGGCGACCGTCTCCTCGACGTCGGCTGCGGCTGGGGCTCCATGGCCATCCACGCCGCCCGCGAGTACGGCGCCCGGGTCACCGGAGTGACCCTCTCCGTCGAACAGGCCGCCTTCGCCAGGAAACGCATCGCGGAAGAGGGCCTGACCGACCGGATCGAGATCCGGGTCCAGGACTACCGGGACGTCAGGGACGGCCCGTACGACGCCATCTCGTCCATCGGCATGGCCGAGCACGTCGGCTCGGTCCGCTTCCGGGAGTACGCCGACGATCTCCACGCCCTCCTCAAGCCCGGCGGCCGGCTGCTCAACCACCAGATCGCCCGGCGGCCCGAGAAGGACGAGTCCGCGTACCACGTGGACGATTTCATCGACGCCTACGTCTTCCCGGACGGCGAACTGGCGCCCGTGGGACGGACGCTGGCCACCCTCGAAGAAGCGGGCTTCGAGGCCCGTGACGTCGAGTCGATCCGCGAACACTACGCACTGACCCTGCGCACCTGGGTCGCCAACCTGGAGAAGGACTGGGACCGCGCGGTCCGGATGGCCTCGCCGGGACGGGCCAGGGTCTGGCGCCTCTACATGGCCGCGTCGGCCCTTTCCTTCGAGCACAACAAGATCGGCGTCAACCAGATCCTCGTGGTGCGCCCGGCGCAGGGCGGGTCCTCCCGCATGCCGCTGCGGGCCCGCGACTGGACGGCGTCAGCGACTGCCTGACGGCACGTCGCGTTGATGCCGGTGCCGGTGCCGGTGCCGGTGTCGGTGCCTGCACCGGCATCAACGGCACCGGGACGGTACGGCCGAGGGCCGGTACCCGCAGCTGTGCACTGCGCGTACCGGCCCTTGGCCGTACAGGTCCTCGGTTGATCCGGTCCGTGGCCCTTCCGGTCCTCGGCCGGCCGCCTCCCGTTCCGGCCGCCTGCCGACCAGTCCCCTGCCGTCCCGGCCCGGTCCGCCCGGACCCGGCGGGCCGCTACTCGGTCTTGATCGCCGTGAGCATGTTCAGCTTCGCCGCGCTGCGGGCCGGCCAGAGCGAGGCCAGCACGCCCACCGCCCCTGCCAGCAGCAGGAAGACCGCGATCCTGTCCCACGGGACGATCAGGGTGTACTGCGGGATGGACGAGGCGACGGTCTGCCCGATCGCCCAGCCGAGGAACGTCCCGAGGCCGATACCGACCACCGCGCCGAAGAGCGAGATGACCACGGCCTCCAGCCGGATCATGCGCTTCACCCGGCGCCGGTCCAGACCGATCGCCCGCAGCATGCCGATCTCCTGCTGGCGTTCGAAGACCGACATCGCCAGGGTGTTGACGACCCCGAGCACCGCGATGATCAGGGCCATCGCCAGGAGTCCGTACATGATGTTCATCGCGAGGTTGATGGAGCCGCCGAACAGGTCCCGGATGTCCTGACGGTCCATGACGCTCATCGCCGGGTTGTCGCCCAGCGCGTCCACCAGGGCCTGCTCGCCGGCGGCGGTCGCGCCGCCGTCCATCGTCAGCCAGACCTCCCGGATGTCCGACTGGGGTTCGTGCGCGTCGGCGACCTTCTTCGCCATCACGACCGGCGAGAGGAACTCGTTGTCCTTGAAGACCGCGCCGATCGTCAGCTCGCCCTTCTTGTCGTCGTCGAACGTCACCGGGAGGGTGTCGCCGGTCTTCCAGCCGTTCGACCGGGCGGTCTTCTCCGCGACCGCGAACTCGCCGTGGTCGAGTGAATCGAGCGAACCGGAGACCGTGTCGAGGGTGAAGACCTTCTGTACGTCGCCGGGGGTGACGGCGGAGGCGGAGTGGTACTTGTCGTCGATCCGCACCGAGGTGGCCTGCTGCGGCGAGATCGCCGAGACACCGTCCGCCTTCTCCAGGGCGGTGAGTGCCGACTCGTCGAGCGGGTTGCCGCTCGCCATCGACACCATGTAATCGGCCTTGATGTTGTCCGTCGTCACCCGGTCGACCGCCCGGCCGAGGGTGACACCGAGGACCGAGATGCAGGTGACCAGGGTGAGCCCGATCGCCAGTGCGGAGGCGGTGGCTCCGGTACGTCGCGGATTACGGACGGCGTTCTGTGCGGCCAGCTTGCCGGAGACCCCGAACAGGCGCTTCAGCAGCGGACGGACCAGTGCGATGACCGGCCGCGACAGCAGCGGGATCAGCACGATGACACCGATCAGCGTCAGGAAGGCACCGCCGGCGATGGTGACCTGGCCGGTCGATCCGGCCGTTGCCGCGCCCGCGGTGATCGCCGCGCCGCCGAGCAGGGTGAGCGCCGCGCCGATCGAGTTGCGCAGGACCAGGGACTTGACGGTGGCCGTCGCGTGCACGCTGTTCATCGCCGCCACCGGCGGGATCTTCGCGGCCCGGCGGGCGGGCAGCCAGGCGGCCAGCACCGTGATCAGGACGCCGACGCCGAACGCGGCGCCGACCGTGGTGGGCGAGACGATGAGCGGTCCGGCCGGGATCTTGCCACCGATCAGGCTCATCGCCGAGCGCAGGCCCGTGGCGAGGCCGAGACCGACGAGGAAGCCGACGACGGACGCGAGCGCGCCGACCACGCCCGCTTCGAGGAGCACGGAGCGCTTGACCTGGCGGCGGGAGGCGCCGATGGCGCGCATCAGTGCCAGCTCCTTGGTGCGCTGGGCGACCAGCATCGAGAAGGTGTTGGCGATCAGGAAGACCCCGACGAAGAGTGCGACGCCCGCGAAGGCGAGCAGCAGGTTGTTGAGGTGGCTCAGACCCTTCTCGATCTGCTGGGCCTGCTCGTCGGCGAGTGCCGTGCCGGTCTTGGCCTCGGCGTCCTCGGGCAGCAGCGGCTCGATGCCGGCCAGCAGCTTCGCGGCGGAGGCGCCGGTCGCGGCGGAGACGTTGACGTCCTTGAACTCGCCCGGCCTGAGGTACAGCTTCTGGGCGACCGGGGTGTCGAAGAGGACCAGGCTGCCGCCCGCGTTCACCGCGCCGTCCTCGGTGGTGAAGACACCGGAGAGGGTGTACTCCTTCACCGGTCCGTTCGTGGCGACCCGGACCCGGTCACCGACGTGGTACTTGCCCTTCTTCGCGGTCTGCTCGTCGAGTGCGATCCGGTCGGCCGCGTCCGGCCCCTTGCCGTCGACGAAGGTGTACGCGGAGTCCTTGCCGTTCCTGCCGGGGAAGTAGTTCCCTCCGGTGTTCGACCAGCCGTTGCCGATCAGCTTCCCGTCGGGGTCGGCGACCCCGGCGAAGCCGGAGACCCGGCCGGTGGCGGTGTCCACACCGTCCAGGTCCTGGATCTTCTTCAGCGTGGCGGCGGTGATGGCGGGGGTCTTCTCGTCGCGCTGGTCGGCCCAGGTGGTGACGGCGACGGCGACGTCGTCGTAGCTCTTCGCCGACTGGTTGCGGAAGGCGTTGCCGAGGGTGTCGGTGAAGACCAGGATGCCGGAGACGAAGGCGACGCCGAGCATCACGGCGAGGACGGTCATCAGCAGCCTGGCCTTGTGCGCGAGCACATTGCGCAGGGCAGTACGGAACATGTCTGTCAGTCCTGGAGGGGAAGGGGTCCGGAAGAGGGCGCGGGGAAGGGAGCGGGTCTCAGCTGGTGCGGCCCTTGGAGTCGAACGCCTTCATCCGGTCGAGGACCCGGTCCGCGGTGGGGCGCGGCATCTGGTCGACGATCCGCCCGTCCGCGAGGAAGACGACCCGGTCCGCGTAGGAGGCCGCCGCCGGGTCGTGGGTCACCATCACCACGGTCTGCCCCAGCTCGCGCACCGAGTTGCGCAGGAAGCCGAGGACTTCGGCGCCGGAGCGGGAGTCCAGGTTCCCGGTCGGCTCGTCACCGAAGATGATTTCCGGCCGCGAGGCCAGGGCGCGCGCCACCGCGACGCGCTGCTGCTGTCCGCCGGAGAGCTCGGTCGGCCGGTGGGTCAGCCGGTCGGAGAGCCCCACCATGTCGATGACCCGGCGCACCCACTCGGCGTCGGGCTTGCGGCCCGCGATGTCCATGGGCAGCGTGATGTTCTCCTGCGCCGTCAGGGTCGGCAGCAGGTTGAACGCCTGGAAGATGAAGCCGATCTTGTCCCGGCGGAGCTGGGTGAGCTGCTTGTCCTTGAGGGAGCCCAGCTCCGTCTCGCCGATCCGCACCGAGCCGCTGCTGAAGCTGTCGAGGCCGGCCACGCAGTGCATGAGCGTGGACTTGCCGGAGCCGGACGGACCCATGATCGCGGTGAACTCGCCCTGCGGGAAGTCCACGGTGACCCGGTCCAGGGCCGTGACCCTGGTCTCGCCCTCGCCGTAGACCTTCGACAGGTCCGTGGCGCGGGCGGCCACCGTGGTGACGCGGTGTGCGGTGGGAGTGGTGGTCACGGGACTCTCCTGATTCGGGTCTCCGGCCGAGAGCTTCGTCCGGGGGCGCGTTCGATTGCCTGGGGTGTCCCTCCATCGTCACCGTCGCGTGGCCGCGGTTCGTCAGCCCGCATGCCCGTTTCCGAGGCCGTCTTGAGTCGCACCGGGCAGCCCCGGCGTCCTCCTGCGGTATGACACCGACCCTGAGGAGGGGCACGGCCGCGGTGCGGCCCGAGCGCAGCTCCAGTGCGGTCCCGGCGCGGCCCTCGGGGGTGCCTCAGCGCGGCGCGGCCGTCGATCCGCGCGGGACCAGGCGGGCCGCGGAGTCCTCGAATCCGGCCGCCGTGCCATCCGTGACCAGGGCCAGCAGGGTGCGCGCGGCATGGCCGCCGTACGCCGGGATGTCCCGGCTCAGCGCGGTCAGCGGCGGACGCACCACCCGCGAGAGCTGCGAGTCGTCCCAGGCGACCAGGGAGAGGTCGCCGGGCACGTCGAGCCCCATCTCCTGGGCGACCGAGAGGCCGGCCACGGCCATGATGTCGTTGTCGTAGACGACCGCGGTGGGCCGCTGCGGGGAGCTGATCAGCCGCCGCGTCGCATGCGCCCCGTCCTCGCCGGAGTAGTCCGTGTGGAGGACCACCGGTTCACCGAGGCCGAGTTCGGCGCAGACCTCGGCCTGGGCCCGGTCGCGCAGGCGGGTGTGGATCAGGTCGGGCAGACCCGCGACCCGGGCGATCGACCGGTGGCCCAGCGCGGTCAGATACGCGAGGGTGTCCCGGACCGCCGCGCTGTCGTCCGACCACACGGGCGTGAGCGGGCCGGCCGCCGAGGGGTGACCGATCGCCACGGCCGGCAGGCCCAGCTCGGCGACGCCCTCGATCCGGGGGTCGGGGACGCGCAGGTCGGCCAGGAACACGCCGTCCACCCGGCCCTCGCCCCACCACCTCCGGTAGACCTCCAGCTCCTGAGCCGGATCGGAGACGACCTGGAGCAGCAGGGCGCAGTCGCGCGTCGAGAGCTCGCTCTCGATGCCGCTGATCAGCTCCATGAAGAAGGGTTCCATCCCCAGCAGCCGGGCGGGCCGGCACAGGGCGAGGCCGACCGCGTCGGCCCGCGCACGGGTGAGGGCGCGGGCCGCGCTGTTGGGCCGCCAGCCGATCTCCTGCGCGATGGCCTTGATCGAGGCGCGGGTCGCCGGGGAGACCCCCGGCCGGTCGTTCAACGCGTACGACACCGCGACCTTGGATACCCCGGCGCGCCGTGCGATGTCGGCGATCGTGGGGCGGTGTTTGGGCATATGACCTCACTTAACCGGTTCCTCTTCTGTGCTCATCCTAATCTCCCCACTCCCTCCCGGCGGCCACGCCGCGAAAGGCAGTGATCGATCAACTCCCCTTGGCAGCAAAGAAAATGGGAGCGCTCCCGTCCTATTGACAGGGTCTCGCTCCGGCCGTAACTTCCGAGCACTTATCCGGTTCAGTGACTCCGCTCGGCAGGGACGGCGGGGAGAAGGAGGGACGATGGGCTCGGGATTCCGGGGACGGATCGCGACCACGCTCGCCGTGATCGGACTCGCCGCCACCGCGTGCACGGGGGGCGGCTCCTCGGCGGGCGGCTCGGGTGGTGCCGGCGGCGGCGGAGCGCTTCCGCGCAACGAGACGCTTTACACGACCGGCACACAGTGGGGGCCGCCGGCCAACTACAACCCACTGCACAACTGGGACCACGCGACCGGAACCAAGGGGCTGGTCTACGAGACGCTGTTCCACTTCGACCCCGACGCGGGCAAGCTGACGCCCTGGCTGGCCGCGTCGGGCAGCTGGACCGACGACCGGACGTACGAGCTCAAGCTGCGTCCGGGCATCACCTGGTCCGACGGCAAGCCACTCACCGCCGAGGACGTCGCGTACTCCTACGGGCTCGGCAAGATCGAGGCGTCGTCCTTCCACACCCTGTGGGACTGGCTGGCCGGTGCAAAGGCGGTGGACACCACGACCGTCCGCTTCACCTTCAAGCAGGCCCGCTACCAGGAGTGGGACTACACCCTCTACGGGCAGCCGATCGTCCCGAAACACATCTGGAGCGGGCGCGCCGAGAAGGAGATCCTCGACGGCGTCAACGACAAGCCGGTCGGCTCCGGCGCGTACACCCTCAAGAGCCACACCCAGGACCGGGTCATCTGGCAGCGGCGCGACGACTGGTGGGGCGTCAAGGAGCTCGGCATGAAGCCCGCGCCCCGCTACATCGTCGACGTCTCGAACCCCAGCAACGAGGTCGTCATCGGCCAACTGGGCCAGGGCCAGCTGGACCTGAGCAACAACTTCCTGCCGGGCGCCTCCTCGCTGATCAAGAGCAAGAAGGTCGTCTCGTACTACGACAAGCCGCCCTACATGCTCTCCGCCAACACCGCCTGGCTGGTGCCCAACACCAAGAAGAAGCCGATGGACGACGCGGCCTTCCGCAAGGCGCTCGCCACGTCCGTCGACATCGGGAAGATCGTCAAGGGGGTGTACGGGGACCTGGTCAAGCCCGCCGACCCGACCGGTCTGCTCCCCCAGTGGAACCAGTTCGTCGACCAGGACCTGGTGGCCCGGAAGGGCTTCTCCTTCGACACCGCCGAGGCCAAGCGGATCCTCTCCGGCGCCGGGTACAAGGACACCGACGGCGACGGCCTCGTGGAGAACAAGGACGGCTCGAAGCTCCGCCTCAAGCTGGCGGTGCCCACCGGCTGGACCGACTGGATGGAGGCGGCCAAGGTCATCGCCGCGTCCGGCAAGGCCGCCGGCATCGACATCACCACCGAGTTCCCCGACCAGAACGCCCTCAACGAGCAGCGCGGCAAGGGCGATTTCGACCTCGTCATCAACAACGAACGCCAACTGTCCAACACCCCGTGGACGTACTACGAGTACATATTCCAGCTGCCGGTGCAGAAGCAGCAGAACACGGTGAACTTCGGGCGGTACGAGAACGAGGACGCCTGGAAGCTCGTGCAGGAACTCGGCGGGGTGAAGACCGACGACACCGAGGGCATGAAGAAGGTCATCTCCAGGATCCAGGACATCCAGCTCGACGAGATGCCGGTCATCCCGCTCTGGTACAACGGCCTGTGGGCGCAGTCCACCACCGGGACCTGGACGAACTGGCCGTCGGACGCCGCGGGTGCGCCCAAGTACGCACCCGCGCTGTGGCGCAACTGGCTGGAGATGGGCGGCTTCGAAACGCTCACCCGGCTCAAGCCCGCCAAGTGACCCGGCAGTTCCGCAGTCGGCCCGCTGAATCGGCCCCTCCACGGTCGGCCCGCTGATTCGGCCCCTCCACGGTCGGCCCGCTGATTCGGCCCTTCCACGACCGCCCCGCCGTGCCCGCGCGTCCTGACCGCCGCTCGCACGGCGGGGCTCTTTCCGGGGAGTCCCCTTGCGCCGCTACTTCGCCCGAAAACTTCTGATCTACGCACTGACCTTCGTCGTCGCCGTCACCGTCAACTGGATGATCCCGCGCTTCATGCCCGGCGACCCGGTCGCCGCCATGGTGGCCCGCGCCCGGGTCTCACAGCCCGAGGCCGTCGAGGCGATGCGCTCCTACTACAACGATCTGTTCGGCTTCGACGAACCCGTGTGGCAGCAGTACCTGCACTTCTGGGGCGCGCTGTTCCAGGGCGACTTCGGGCTGTCCATCTGGGTCTTCCCCAAGCCCGTCGCCGACGTCCTGCTCGACGCGCTCCCGTACACCCTGGGACTGATGATCCCGGCCGTGCTGCTCAGCTGGTTCGTCGGCAACTGGGCCGGCGCGCTGGCCGCCCGCCGCAAGGTGCTCGACAACACCGTGCTCCCGGCCGGATACCTGCTGACCGCGATGCCGTACATGTGGATCGCCGTCATCCTCGCCTGGGCGCTCGGATCCAAGGCCGGCTGGTTCCCCCTCTCGGGCGGCTACAGCCTGAACATGCAGCCCAGCTACAGCATCGACTTCGCCCTGGACCTGCTGCGGCACTGGGTGATGCCGTTCCTCTCCCTCTTCCTGGTCTCGCTCGGCGGCTGGGCGATCGGCATGCGCAACATGATCATCTACGAGCTGGAGTCCGACTACGCGTCGTACCTGTCGGCCCTCGGCGCACCGCAGCGCCTCATCCGCCGCTACGCCTTCCGCAACGCCGTACTGCCCCAGATCACCGGCCTCGCCCTCCAGCTCGGCGTCCTGGTCGCCGGGGCCCTCGTCACCGAGATCGTCTTCGCCTATCCCGGGCTCGGTTCGCTGATCCTGGCCGCGATCCAGAACCAGGACTTCTTCCTGCTCCAGGGCGCGTTCCTGTTCATCGTCATCGGCGTACTGGTCGCCAACTTCCTCATCGACATCGTGTACGTCGTCGTCGACCCCCGTACCCGCACCGGCATGGCAGGAGGCCAGTCATGAGCACCGCGCCCGAACCGGCCGCCGACCCCGGCCCCACCACGACCGCCGACCCCGCCTCGGCCACCGCGGTCCGCCCCGCCCGGGAGACACTCCACTACGCCGTACGCAACCCCAAACTCCTCATCGGCTTCACGGTCGTCGCGCTGTTCCTGGCCGTCGGACTGATCGGCCCGCCGCTGCTCGGCGGCGCCGACCCCAACGAGTACGTGGGCCCGCAGGCCGCACCGCCGGACGGCACGTACTGGATGGGCACCACCACCTTCGGCCAGGACGTGTACGCCCAGTTCGTGCACGGGCTGCGCGCCACCTTCCTGGTCGGCGTCGTCGGCGGGGTCATCGCCGCTGTCATCGCGATGCTCGTCGGCTTCCTGGCCGGCTACCGCGGCGGCGTCGTCGACGAGATCCTCAACATGCTCACCAACGTCGTGCTGGTCCTGCCGGCCCTCGCCGTCCTGCTGATCATCAACGCCTACCTCGGGGTCCGATCGGTGCCCGCACAGGGCCTGTTCATCGGGCTCACCTCCTGGCCCTGGGCGGCGCGCGCGATCCGCGCGCAGACCTTCTCGCTGCGCACCCGGGAGTTCGTGGACCTGGCCCGGCTCAGCGGCAGCGGCACCTGGCGGATCGTCTTCCGCGAGATCGCGCCCAACATGAGCTCGTACCTCTTCATGACGTTCATCCTGCTCTTCGGCGGCTCCGTCCTGATCGCCTCCTCCCTCGACTTCATCGGGCTCGGACCCACCGAGGGCGTCTCGCTCGGTCTGATGCTGCAGAGCGCCCAGCAGTGGAGCGCACTCCAACTGGGCCTGTGGTGGTGGTTCGTTCCACCGGGCGCGGGGATCACCGCGATCGTCGGCGGGCTGTACGTCGCCAACGTCGGTCTCGACGAAGTGTTCAACCCGAAGCTCCGGGAGGCCTAGGCAGATGACCCTGACCGTGACCGATCTACGCGTCCACTACCGCACCCTGCGCGGCGAGGTCCGCGCCCTGGACGGTGTCGGATTCGACCTGGCCGACGGGGAGATCCTGGGCCTGGCGGGCGAGTCCGGCTGCGGCAAGTCGACGCTCGGCAAGTCGCTGATCCGGCTGGACGGCCGGATGCGGCACGCGGGCGGCACCGTCACCCTCGACGGCGACGAGCTGCCGCTCTCCGACGACCGCGCGATGAACGCCTTCCGCTTCCACCGGATCTCGCTCGTACCGCAGTACTCCATGAGCGCCCTCAACCCGACCCGGCGCGTCGGACGCATGATCCGCGAACTCCTCGCCTCGCGCGGTGCCGCCATCGACACCGCGGAACTGCACCGCCGCCTCGACCTGGTGGGCCTGGACCACGACATCCTGGACCGCTACCCCATCGAGCTGTCCGGCGGCATGAAACAGCGCGCCGTCATGGTGATCTCCACCCTCCTCGACCCGGCCGTCCTCATCGCCGACGAGGTGACCTCCGCCCTCGACGTCTCCACCCAGCGGGCCGTCGTCGGCGCGCTCACCGGGCTGCGGGACAAGGGCCTGGTCACCAGCATGATCTTCGTGACCCACGACCTCGGACTCGCCTCGCACATCGCCGACTCCATCATGGTCATGTACGCGGGGAAACCGGCCGAGAAGGCACCCACGAAGGTCCTGACGACCGCACCCCGCCACCCGTACACCAAGCTGCTGCTCGGCTCCATCCCGGAGATCGGCGCCCGGTACGCGGACAAGCCGCTCAAGGGCATCAACGGCGCCCCGCCCTCCCTGCTGAACCCCCCGGCCGGCTGCCGCTTCCGCGACCGCTGCCCGGTCGCCGACCGCCGGTGCGCCGAGGAACCCCCGCTCGTCGAGATCGCCCCCCGTCACTCCGTCGCATGCTGGAAGGCCTGATGCTGACCCTCGACCACGTCACCAAGACCTACCGGTCCGGATCCTTCGGCGGCGGCTCCTTCACCGCCGTCGACCGGGTGTCCTTCACCGCCGCGCCCGGCGAGGTCGTCTCCCTCATCGGCGAGAGCGGCAGCGGCAAATCCACCATCGGCCGGATGATCCTCGGCCTCACCGGTGTCAGCGACGGCCGCCTCACCCTCGACGGGAAGACGGTCCGCCCCGGCAAGGACTTCTACCGCCGGGTCCAGGGCGTCTTCCAGGACCCCTTCTCCTGCTACAACCCCGTCTTCAGGGCCGACCGCGTCTTCGCCCTCGTCCGCCGCGCCTACCACCCGGGCGTGGGCGACAAGGAGTGGGCCGACCGCGTCGAGAAGGCGGTACGCGACGTACGCCTGGACCCCGGACAGGTGCTCGGCCGCTACCCGCACCAGCTCAGCGGCGGCCAGCTGCAACGGCTGCTCATCGCCCGCGCCCTCCTGCTCGACCTGAGCTTCCTGGTCGCCGACGAGATCACCAGCATGCTCGACGCCTCCACCCGGATCGACGTCCTCAACCTCCTGGCCGGGCTCAAGGAACGCGGCCTCGGCGTCCTCTACATCACGCACGACCTCGCGCTCGGCACCTACCTCGCCGAGCGGACCGTGGTGCTGCGGCGCGGCCGCGTCGTCGAACGCGGCGACACCCGGAAGGTCTTCGGCAACCCGCTGCACCCGTACACCCGCACCCTCCTCGCCGCCGTGCCCCGGCTGAACACCCCCTGGACCGAGCCCGAACCGCTGGAGCGCTGCGCCTTCCACGCGGCCGGGCACCAGGACACCGATCTGTACGAGACCGAGCCGGACCACTTCGTGGCCTGCGCCCAGCTTCCCGACTGCGCAAGCGGAAGGATCTCCGCGTGACCCTTCGCACCCTGCCCCTGCACGACGGCTGGACGCTCACCGCCGACGGCCCCGTACCCCTCGGACTCCCCGCGGGAGGCGTCCCGGCCACCGTGCCCGGCTGCGTCCACACCGACCTGCTCGCCGCCGGACTCATCGACGACCCGTACCTCGACGACAACGAGACCCGGCTCGGCTGGATCGGCCGCACCGACTGGACGTACCGCACCACCTTCGACTGGACCCCCGACGGACACGACCACGCCGACCTGTGCTTCGACGGCCTCGACACCGTCGCCACCGTCCTGCTCAACGGCACCGAGGTCGGCCGCACCGCCAACCAGCACCGCAGCCACCGCTTCGCCGTCCGGCCGCTGCTCCGGGACGGCGCCAACACCCTCGACGTACGGTTCACCGCCCCGTACGCCTACGCCGAGGAGCTGCGCGACCGGCTCGGCGACCGGCCCGGCGCGTACACGGAGCCGTACGCCTTCATCCGCAAGATGGCGTGCAACTTCGGCTGGGACTGGGGGCCGACGCTGGTCACCTCCGGCATCTGGCGGCCGGTCGCCCTCCAGACATGGACCGGGACGCGGATCGCCTCGGTGAAACTGCTCGCCGACCTCGCCGACGACGGGGTGCCGCGGCTCACCGCCACCCTCGACGTCGAACGGTCCGGCCCCGAAGAGCTGACCGCCGTCGTGGAGGTGGCCGGCGAACGGGCCGCACTCACCGTGCCCGCCGGCCAGGACCACGCCACCACCACCCTCCCCGTCCCGCGCGCCGAACCCTGGTGGCCGCACAGCCACGGGAAGCAGCCGCTGTACGACGTCACCGTCCGGCTCGGCGACCACACCTGGCAGGGCACGACCGGTTTCCGCCGCGTCACCCTGGAACGCGAGGCGTTCCGGATCGACGTCAACGACGAACCCGTCTTCGTACGCGGCGTCAACTGGATCCCCGACGACTGCTTCCCGGCCCGCCTCACCCGGCAGCGCGTCTCCGACCGCCTCGACCAGGCGATCGCCGCCGGAGTCAACCTGATCCGGGTCTGGGGCGGCGGCCTGTACGAGAGCGACGACTTCTACGAACTGGCCGACGAGAAGGGCCTGCTGGTCTGGCAGGACTTCCCGTTCGCCTGCGCCGCCTACCCGGAGGAACAGCCCCTGTGGGACGAGGTGGCGGCCGAGGCCCGCGAGAACGTCACCCGCCTCGCCCCGCACCCCTCCCTGGTCCTGTGGTGCGGCAACAACGAGAACCTGGAGGGCCACGCCGACTGGGGCTGGCAGAAGGAGCTCGGTGACCGCACCTGGGGGCACGGCTACTACCACGAACTGCTCCCCGCCCTCTGCGCCGAGACCGACCCCACCCGCCCCTACTGGCCCGGATCGCCCTACTCCGGTTCCCCGGACGTCCACCCGCAGGACCCGGCTCGCGGCACCCTCCACATCTGGGACGTGTGGAACCGGGCCGATTACCGCGCCTACGCGGACCGGGTGCCGCGCTTCGTCGCCGAGTTCGGCTTCCAGGGACCGCCCGCGTACGCCACCCTGCGCCGCGCCGTCAGCGGCCCGCTCACGCCCGACGCCCCGCTCCTGGCCCACCACCAGAAGGCCGAGGACGGCAACGCCAAACTGCTCCGGGGCCTCGGCGACCACCTGCCGCAGCCCGGCGGGGACTTCGACGACTGGCACTGGCTCACCCAGCTCAACCAGGCCCGCGCCGTCGCCTTCGGCATCCGGCACTTCCGCTCGCACACCCCGTACTGCATGGGCACCGTCGTCTGGCAGCTCAACGACTGCTGGCCGGTCGTCTCCTGGTCCGCCGTCGACGGCGACGGCCGCCGCAAACCGCTCTGGTACGCGCTGCGGGCCGCCTACGCGGACCGCCTGATCGTGGTCCGCGACGGGGCCGTACACCTCGTCAACGACGCCCCCACCCCCTGGGCGGGCACGCTGCGGCTGACCCGGCACGGACTGGACGGCACGGTGCTGGCCGAGGAGGAGGTGGCGGTGAGCACCGACGCGCGGGCGGTCACCCGGGTACCGCTGCCGCCCTCCGTCGCCGCACCGGGCGACCGGACCCGCGAACTCCTGGTCGCGCGCCTCGGCGGAACGAGGACGGTCGAGTTCTACGACGAGGACACCCGCCTCGCACTCCCGCCGGCCCGCTACGACGTGACGGTGGCGCAGAACGGGGACGCGGCGCCCGGATACCGCGTGACGGTGACCGCCCGCACCCTTCTGCGGGACCTCGCGCTCTTCCCCGACCGGCTGGATCCGGCGGCCGAGGCGGACGACATGCTCGTCACTCTGCTGCCCGGGGAGAGCGTCGTGTTCCTGGTCGAGGGCGCGGTTCTCGCGGACCCGGAAGCGCTCGGAACGCGTCCGGTCCTGCGGTGCGTCAACGACACCGTCGCCTAGAAGGGTGGCGCGCGCCTGGCGAACCCGGCGCGCGCCTGGCGAATGCGCCGTCCGGGTGCGGCGACTTTACGTCAATCCGGATTACCGGTCGCCGCGCCCGCTACCCCGCCCAGGCATGTGACGATGCCCTCACGCGCATGCTGACGACCCCTCAAACGGTCAATAAAATAAGACAACATCGCGCTACTGATCCGCTGATCGGAGGAAGCCCCCGGATAGGGTCATGTGCCAACGCGGAGCCGCGCGCCAGGCCCGGATGGTGGAATGCAGACACGGCGAGCTTAAACCTCGCTGCCCCTCGGGGGCGTACCGGTTCGAGTCCGGTTCCGGGCACCACACAGCGCGCATGATCCGACGGCGGGGACGGCCTGGCGCAGGCGAGATCCTCTCCCTGCCCGACCACACCGTGGCCACGCTGAGATGGCGCACCCGAACGGCGTTGTGCCGCTGTCATCCGGAACACAAACGGACAGGGCCGCCATGACGAGCCCCGGCCCGTGGCTGCCCTGGTCGCGCGCCGTCCTCGAACGGCCGAACGCCGTCCTTGGAGGGCCGCGCGCCTGTGAGGGACGTCGCGGCGGACCGGATGCTCTGCTGCTGTGGGCCCGGCGGCGGCCGGTGGGGGAGTCGGCCGTGGCCGGTGAGCGTTCTCCGTACCGTGCTGGGTGCAGGATCCGGTGTGGATGTCCGTAAAGATCCTCCCCAAGCACTAGCCTGATTGTTTTGCCTACCCATTACTCTTGTGGGAAGGCCACGCAGGGTGGCCATGGAGGAGTGAGATGAGGAGCAGCAACCCGGTCTTCTCGCGACGGGGCTTCAGCCGCGACAACGGATACGCGGGCTTCAACGCGGCCCCGCAGGCCGGGGCCCCCGCCGCGGGTGCCAACCCGTATGCGCAGGGCACCGCCGCCAATCCGTACGCCACCAATCCCTACGCACAGCAGGACACCCAGTACGGCGCCCCGCAGGCGCCCGCGCGCACCGGCGCGATGACGATCGACGACGTCGTCACGCGTACCGCGATCACGCTGGGCACCGTGGTGCTCGGCGCGGCTCTCGCCTGGGCGCTGCTGCCGGTCGACGAGGCCAACCTCGGCAAGTCCTACGGCATCGCGATCGGCGCCGCCCTGGTGGCGTTCGTCCTGTCGCTCGTTCAGTCCTTCAAGCGCAGGCCGGTCCCGGCGCTGATCGTCTCGTACGCGGCCTTCGAGGGTGTCTTCCTCGGAGTGATCTCCAGCGCGGTGAGCACGTACATCGGGCCGGGCGTCGTGATGCAGGCGGTGTTGGGCACCATGTGTGTCTTCGCCGGTGTGCTTTTCGCGTACAAGATGCGCTGGATCCGCGTCACCCGTCGCTTCTACGGCTTCGTGATGGCCGCCGCCATGGGCTTCATGCTCCTGATGGTGGTCAACCTGCTGTTCGCCGCCTTCGGCGGCGGTGACGGCCTGGGCTTCCGCAGCGGTGGTCTCGGCATTCTCTTCGGAGTCATCGGGATCCTTCTCGGCGCGTGCTTCCTGGCCCTGGACTTCAAGCAGGTCGAGGACGGCATCGCGTTCGGCGCCCCGCGCGAGGAGTCCTGGCTGGCGGCCTTCGGCCTCACCATGACCCTGGTGTGGATCTACCTGGAGATGCTGCGTCTGCTCTCCATCCTCAGCGGCGACGACTGACAGATCGCACCGCGGGGGAGCGACACCCCATGAAGAACGGAACGGCCCGCCACCTGCGGGCCGTTCCGTTCTTGCGTGTGCCCGGGCATCGCGTCCTGCGTGTACCCGGACACCGCACCGGTCCGTTGGCGGCCCGCACCGGTCCGTCGGCGGCCCGCACCGGTCCGTTGGCGGCTGTCCCGGGGGAGCGCGTAGGGTCGCGGAGTGCTCGATACGACCCCGCTGATCACCGCCGTGGACCGATTCGCCGACCGGCTGCGCGCCGCCTCCCAGAGCCGTCTCCAGCGTGGAGCGGCTGCCGAGGGCCTGGCCACGGCCAGGGAAATGGCTCTGCGGGCCCAGCGCGTCGAGGCGCCGGACAAGGAGCCACGGGTGATGCCGGACGCCGGGATCTTCGCCGTCGGCGACCAGCTCGCCGTGGCGGGCCGCGACCTGGCGGTGGCACTGGAAACGGCCCCGTCGGCTGAGCTGGACGAGGCCGTGCAATTCGTGAAGGAGGCCGCTGCGCGCGCGTTCGCGTAGCGGCGGGCGGGGCGGTGGCCCGGGGGCGGCGGCCGGCGAGAGCCGCTGTGCCCGAGTGCCCCGGGGGCTAGAACGAGGCGATGACGCGGTCGGCGAGTATGTAGACGTTCTCCGCGCCGCAGGAGAAGGTCAGGGCGTACGCGCCGGAGACGCCGGAGCCGCCCAGCAGCACCGGGTGCTCACCCGCGAGCAGCGACTCGGCGAGACGCTCGGCGGTCTCACGGTGGCCGGGGGTCATACAGAGCGTGGTGCCGTCGGCGAAGACGTAGACATCGAGGGTGCCGAGCGGGCCGGGGCGCACATCGGCGAGTTCCGTACGGCTTTCGGCGAGCTCTTCGAGCCGGTTCACGGTGCGCTCGTGGTCGGTGACGACCGGGGTCTGCACCGGTACGAAGTCGGGGTGCGAGGGGTGGCGGCGACGGGCCGCGGCCAGCTCGGGGGAGTCCTCGGCGAACTCCGCCGTCTCGGGCAGCTCGGTCACGTCCGTCAGCTCGGCCAGCTCCGTCAGCTCGGCCAGTTCGGTCAGTTCGGTCAGTTCTTCGAGCGCCTCGGTGGCATCGAGGTCCATCGCCTCAAGGCCCGCGAAGTCGGCCTGGCGCGGCAGGAAGAACGGCGCGTCCTCGCTGATCCCGGTCAGTCCGCCCAGCAGGGACGGGGCGTCGGCGGCGTCGCGCGCCTCCTGGGTGGCCCAGAAGGCGCGGGCCTCGGCGAGCTCGCGCTCCCGCTCCTCGGCGAGCGCCTCGGCCACGGCCGCGCGTATCTCGGCGGCCGGGAGCGTGTCGTGGCGGCTCTGTGCGGGCACGACGGCACCCTGGACACGGGCCGCGGCCAGCTCCGTACGAAGGGCCGTGATCTGCTTGCGCAGCCCGTGAGCAGCGTGCAGAGCGGCAGCACCGACGACCGTGGCGGCGGCGGTGGTCAGCATCAAGGCAAGAGGCATGGCGCTCACTCACATACTCCCGTTTTCAATCGATTCCCCGACTTCCTACCTCAGCTTGAACTGTGCCTGCGCCCGGTGTCAGTGCATTACGTCACGAATTGGACAGGTCTTTGTGCCTGGGGTTTAGGTCGGTTGCTGGTGTGACCTGCGGGAATGTCTCTTCCGGGGGAGATAGGTCACATCCTGGGGGAGATTCGGTCACGGACGGGGCTCGGAACCAGCCATCGCCGCCGCCCGGCTCCCGGGCGGCGGCGATGGCTGGTTCCGTGTGTGGGGTCGCGTTCGCTTCGCTTCCGTGGGGTGCAGGCGTCGCCTTCGTGCCTCAGGCAACCCCTACCCCCCACTCCAGCTCAGCTCAGCCGCTCGATGACCATCGCCATTCCCTGGCCGCCGCCCACGCACATGGTCTCCAGGCCGAACTGCTTGTCGTGGAACTGCAGGCTGTTGATCAGCGTGCCGGTGATCCGGGCGCCGGTCATGCCGAAGGGGTGGCCGACGGCGATGGCGCCACCGTTGACGTTGACCTTCTCCAGAGGCAGGCCGAGGTCGCGGTAGGAGGGGATCACCTGGGCGGCGAACGCCTCGTTGATCTCGGCCAGGTCGATGTCGTCGACGGTCAGCCCGGCGCGCTTCAGCGCCTGCCTGCTGGCCTCCACCGGCCCGTATCCCATGATCTCGGGGGAGAGGCCGGAGACACCGGTCGAGACGATCCGGGCCAGCGGGGTCAGGCCCAGCTCGCGCGCCTTGGTGTCGGACATGATCACGAGTGCGGCGGCGCCGTCGTTGAGCGGGCAGCAGTTGCCCGCGGTGACCAGCCCGTCGGGGCGGAAGACCGGCTTCAGGCCCTGCACGCCCTCCAGGGTGACGCCCGCACGCGGGCCGTCGTCCTTCGCGACGACCGTGCCGTCCGGCGTGGTGACCGGGGTGATCTCGCGCTCCCAGAAGCCGTTCTTGAGGGCTTCCTCGGCGAGGTTCTGCGAGCGGACGCCGAACTCGTCCATGTCCTGGCGGGTGATGCCCTTGAGCCGGGCCAGGTTCTCCGCGGTCTGCCCCATCGCGATGTACGCGTCCGGGACCAGGCCGTCCTCGCGCGGGTCGTGCCAGTCCGCACCCTCCTGCTCGGCGCGGGCCGCCGTGCGGGCCTCGGCGTCGGCGAACAGCGGGTTGTGCGTGTCCGGCAGGCTGTCGGAGTTCCCCTTCACGAAACGGGACACCATCTCGACACCGGCCGAGATGAACACGTCGCCCTCGCCCGCCTTGATGGCGTGCAGCGCCATCCGGCTGGTCTGGAGGGAGGACGAGCAGTAGCGGGTGACCGTACAGCCCGGAAGGTGGTCCATGCCCATGTGCACGGCGATGATCCGGCCCAGGTTGTTGCCCTGCTCGCCGCCCGGGAGACCGCAGCCGAGCATCAGGTCGTCGATGTCCTTCGGATCCAGCTCGGGCACCTTGGCCAGCGCGGTCTGGATGATCGTGGCGGTCAGGTCGTCCGCGCGCAGGTCCTTCAGCGACCCCTTGAAGGCCCGGCCGATGGGGGAACGGGCAGCAGAGACGATCACGGCTTCGGGCATCACGCGGCTCCATGAGGGCTGGACGGCGGGTTCTGGCAGGTACTGAAGGGGAAGTTACCTGTACGTAGGGGCTGGGTCACCGGGCAGCGCATGTGACGCCGACCTCTTTTCTAAGCGACCGCTCAGTCGATCAATTGGCGGGCAGGTTGTGCGGATCTCCGTGGGTCTCGCCGTGGGTTCCGCCGTGCCGCTCGCCGTGCCGCTCCTCCAGTGTCCCTCCGTCCCCTTGCGTCTCTCCCTGGGACCGTCCCGGCGTCTCGCCGGCCTTCTCGCCGATCTTTCCGGACGGCTCCCTGCCCGTGACGTCCCGCGTCTCCGGGGCCGCCCGCCCGTGCCGCTGCCGGGCCGACGGCGCTTCCTCGTGGGTGTCCTGCGTCTCCGGGTGCGGATGGGGCTCCGTGGCGGCGGGCAGACGCCGCCGCCTGCGGTGCTTGAGGAGCGCCCAGGGCGCCCGAGCCCCCGTGACCTCCGTACCGGCCTCCCGGGCCGCCTGGGAGGCCGCCTTGGCCACCGGCAGGATGTCCTCGCGCCGTGCCCCGTCCAGCCGGTCGGTCTCCGGCCACAGTCCCAGCACCGCACAGAGCGTGGGCAGGACCGCCATCGCCGCCGTGGCGTACCCCTCCGCCGACGGGTGGTAGTTGTCGGGGCCGAACAACTCCCGCGGGTTCGCCTCGAACTCCGGCCCCAGCAGGTCGCCCAGCGACACCGTGCGCCCGCCCTGTTCCACCGAACCGATCGTCTGGGCCGCCGCCAGCTGTCGGCTCACCCGCCGGGCCAGCCAGCGCAGCGGCTGGTACACCGGCTCGATGGTGCCGAGATCGGGGCACGTGCCGACCACCACCTCCGCACCCGCCGTGCGCAGCCTGCGCACGGCGGTGGTCAGACAGCGCACCGACTGGGTGGCGGGCATCCGGTGCGTCACATCGTTCGCCCCGATCATGATCACGCAGACGTCCGGTGTGCGGGACGTGTCCGAGAGCAGCAGCGAGACCTGCCGTTCCAGATCGTCCGACCGCGCACCCGGCTGCGCCACGTTGCGCAGATCCACCGGCCGCTCGGACACCGCCGCGAGCCCCGACGCGAGCAGCGCCCCCGGGGTCTGCCCGGCCCGGCGCACCCCCTGTCCGGCCGCCGTCGAGTCACCCAGCAACCCCAGTCGCAGTGGGTCCGCGGGGCCGGCGAACGCCACCCCGTACCGCCCGTCCGCGCTCGGCGGAACCGGTGCGATACCGCCGCCCACATGCCGTTTCGCCAGCTGGACCTCCGTCAGCAGTACGCCTACCGCCGCCGCGCCGAGCAGCCCGATGCTGCCGCCGCCGTAGGCCGCGCCCGCCGCGATCCGCCGTGCCACCCTTGCC
Source organism: Streptomyces sp. NPDC058051 (assembly GCF_042885475.1). Classification (NCBI taxonomy): domain Bacteria; kingdom Bacillati; phylum Actinomycetota; class Actinomycetes; order Kitasatosporales; family Streptomycetaceae; genus Streptomyces; species Streptomyces sp. NPDC058051. The sequence continues at coordinate 75,826 of NZ_JBHVRW010000009.1, read as the reverse complement.
CTCGACACAGTCCGGTCCACCTCCTCGTTGCCGTGCTGCCGTACATACAGCTAACTGCCCCGCAGTGACCGCCGCTCAATCGCTTCGCCCAATGTCGCGCCCGTACGCATACCCTTGCCGCACCATCTCGGAGACCCCGGAGTACACGGTGCAATTCCACGATTCGATGATCAGTCTCGTAGGCAATACCCCGCTGGTGAGGCTGCGCAGTGTGACGGCCGGCATCCAGGCGACGGTCCTGGCCAAGGTCGAGTACTTCAATCCCGGCGGTTCGGTCAAGGACCGCATCGCCCTGCGCATGATCGAGGCCGCCGAACAGAGCGGTGAGCTGCGGCCCGGCGGCACCATCGTCGAGCCGACCAGCGGCAACACGGGCGTCGGCCTGGCGATCGTCGCCCAGCAGAAGGGATACAAGTGCATCTTCGTCTGCCCGGACAAGGTGTCCACGGACAAGATCAATGTGCTGCGCGCCTACGGAGCCGAGGTCGTCGTCTGCCCGACGGCCGTTGACCCCGAGCACCCCGACTCGTATTACAACGTCTCCGACCGGCTGGTCCGCGAGACACCGGGAGCGTGGAAGCCCGACCAGTACTCCAACCCCAACAACCCGCGTTCCCACTACGAGACCACCGGTCCCGAGCTGTGGGAGCAGACGGACGGAAAGATCACCCACTTCGTCGCGGGGGTCGGCACCGGCGGAACGATCAGCGGCACCGGCCGCTATCTGAAGGAGGCCAGCGGCGGCTCGGTCACGGTCGTCGGCGCGGACCCGGAGGGCTCGGTCTACTCGGGCGGCTCCGGACGCCCGTACCTCGTCGAGGGCGTCGGCGAGGACTTCTGGCCGAGCGCGTACGACCGCACGGTCACGGACGAGATCGTCGCCGTGTCCGACAAGGACTCCTTCCAGATGACCCGCCGCCTCGCGAAGGAGGAGGGCCTGCTGGTCGGCGGCTCCTGCGGGATGGCGGTCGTCGCCGCTCTGGAGGTCGCGAAGCGACTCGGCCCGGACGACGTGGTCGTCGTGCTGCTGCCCGACAGCGGACGCGGGTACCTCAGCAAGATCTTCAATGACGAGTGGATGGCCGACTACGGCTTCCTGGAGGACACCGGCCCGTCGGCCCGGGTCGGGGACGTGCTCGACCACAAGGACGGCCCGATCCCCACGCTCGTCCACATGCACCCGGAGGAGACCGTCGGCGAGGCGATCGACGTCCTGCGCGAGTACGGCGTCTCGCAGATGCCGATCGTGAAGCCGGGCGCCGGACACCCGGACGTGATGGCCGCCGAGGTCATCGGTTCGGTGGTGGAGCGGGAGCTGCTGAACGCCCTGTTCGCCCAGCGCGCCTCGCTCGCCGACCCGCTGGAGAAGCACATGTCGCCGCCGCTGCCGCAGGTCGGCTCCGGCGAACCGGTCGAGGACCTGATGGCGGTGCTCGGCGGTACGGACGCGGCGGACGCGGCGATCGTGCTGGTGGAGGGGAAACCGAAGGGCGTCGTCAGCAGGCAGGACCTGCTGGCGTTCCTCGCCAGGGACGCGGCGGCCGGCAAGCCGTAGCGGCCGGGGCGGCCGGGCTTCGCGAAAACGGTACGAGCGCGACACGTCCGCGCAGCACCCGCTTAACACGAGTACGGCAGATTGATGGGTGTCGGCAGGGAGACCAGCCGACACCCGGTACGGCGACACGGACTACGGAGCGGCTCCCGGACCTCCACCGTCGCCCGGACGCGGTGACCGGCCCTGACCCGGACCGTGTCCCTCGCGGGGACCGCCGTCGTCCCGCCCCCTGGGAAACCGGGGGTGCGGCGGTCCCCGCGATACACCTGTGTGCGCGAGGGCCCGGGCGGCCCTTCCCCGCGGCCCTCCCTCTCAGTCCTCTTCAGTCCTCCCAGTCGGACGACTCCGAGCGCCCGGTACGCCACCGGCCCCGGGGCCGGTGGCGGGCGGCCTGCACCACGTTGACGGCGACGATCCCGAGCCAGGCGATGACCAGGCCCGTTGCGCCGGCGGTCGCGGCGCCGATCGCCGACAGCGGGATGGCCAGGACCAGCGAGATGATCCCGAAGCCGTAGCGCTCGGCGAAGTTCCCCAGGGGCTGCGGCGCACGCGTACCCCGGGCGACGCTCACCTGCTGCTCGGCGAGATGACGCCGGACGCGGCGGTCGAGCGTGGTGTCGAGACGCTGCTCGACCTTTTCCAGGAATGACTCTACGAGCGCGGACTCGTAATCCGAACCCAGCTCGCTCCGTGCGTGCAGGGTGGCGTCGAGCTCCTTCTTGAGCTCGGGGTCGCGGGTATCCATGCCTTTCACGGTACGCATCGGGGGCGTCCCGGCCAGTGGGGCTGTCCCCCCTCTTTCCGCCCTTTCCCGCAGACTCGCTGCATATGGACATACAGGTGGCTTGCTGGCTGAATGGATGAGTCGGCGCCGGACCATGGCGTGACGGACCATGGCGCGCCGGACCATGGCGTGACGGGTCGTGGGGTGACGGACCATGGCGCGGCGGACGATGGCGCGCCGCCCATGGCGTGACGGATCTACCGAGGGGACAGCATGAGCGGGAGCAGCCCGGCCGCGCGGTTGCAGCAGCTCTTCGAGGGGCGCCGGCTCACGCCCACCCAACGGCGCATCGCCCACTCGATGGTGCGCAGGGCCGGGGAGGTCCCGTTCCTGTCGAGTGTGGAGCTGGCCGAACTCGCCGGGGTGAGCCAGCCGTCCGTCACCCGGTTCGCCGTGGCGCTCGGGTTCGACGGCTATCCGGCGCTCCGCAGACACCTGCGGGAGGTCGCCCCCGCCGAGCAGCCCGCGGCGGAGGACGGGACGGAGGCGTACAACGAGTACCAGCAGGCCGTGCTGGCCGAGATCGAGAATCTGCGGCATCTGACCGAGCTGCTCGCCGACCCCGGACCCGTCGAACGGGCGGGCAGGCTGCTGGCGGCCTCGCGACCGCTCCCCGTGCTCGGGCTCCGGGCCGCCTCCTCGCAGGCGCGCGGGTTCGGATACTTCGCCGCCAAGGTCCACCCCGATGTGCGGGTGTTCGACGAGGGCGGGACGGCGCTGTACGACCGGCTCGATGCCGTGCGGCGGGCCGGTGCCACCGCTCTGATCTGCTTCGCGCTGCCCCGCCACCCGAAGGAGGTCGTGGACGCCCTCGCGTACGCGCAGGAGTGCGGCCTGACCGTCGTGTCGGTCGCCGACTCCGCTTTCGCGCCCGTGGCCAAGTGCAGCGATCTGCTGATCCCCGGCGCCGTCGGCACCGGGCTCGCCTTCGACACGGTGTGCGCGCCCATGCTCCTGGGACGCGTGCTGCTGGAAGCGATGTGCGACGACCTGCCCGACGCGCAGGCGCGACTGGAGGAATTCGACACCCGGGCGGCGGCGCGCGGGCTGTTCGTGGAGTGACGGCGCCCCCTGCCCGGGCATGGCCGGGGCACCCGGCCGGGGGAGCTGCGGCCGGGCGGGTTTCCCGCACGAGGACCGCCCCGGCCCGCTCCGTGATTCTCAGACGTCGCTCATCTACGGCCGTTAATCTCCGGCCCGGAAGGAACAGAAGGAGCTGCGGAGAGGGGTACGGACGTGGGGCGCGGAGCACAGTCGCTGGCGAGGGTGGCCGTGATCGTACGGGCCGGAGCAGCACCGCTGTGGTGGCCGGGGCTGATCGCCGCGGCGATCGGCGCACTGGTGCCGGGGCTCACCGGACGCCGGATCGGGCTGCTGGCCGGAGCGGCGCTGTTCCTGATCACCGCCGCCGTGGTGGCGCTCGTACGAGGCGGGCGGTACGCGGAGTTGGCCGAGGGAGCCACACGCGCCGGCCGGTCCGACTTCCTCCAGGACCGGGACGTGACCGTACGCGACTGGCGGCGCGGGCACCGGTGGTGGTTGCTCGGGGCGTTCCTCGTGGCGGTGGCGAGCGTGTTCCTGCTGCCCGGGGCCGGGGGACTGGTCCTCGCGGGCGCGGGAGCGGGGCTCTGGATCAAGGCCGCCAGGATCGGGCAGCGCGAGCGCCGGGGCGACGTCCTGTACTGGGTGCGGACCGACTGGGTGCAGCGCGGGCGGCCCGCGGGCAAGCAGGTGAAGGGGTACCGGACGACCGGTCCGATGGCGGGTGACGCCGCGCCCGGCGGGGCGCGGCGCCGACGCTGAGGCCGCCGGGTCAGACCTCCAGTTCGGCCTCGATCCGCTTCAGCTGGTGGCGGGCCATCGCCAGGTTGGCGCGTTGGCCGTCCAGTACCAGATAGAGGAACAGTCCGTTGTTCCCCCGGGTCTTGAGCAGCCGGATCAGGTGGTACTGGGTGCCGAGTGTGATCAGGATGTCCTCGATCTCGTCCTTGAGGCCGAGGTGCTCCATCGTGCGGAGCTTGGCGCGGACGACATCGGTGTTGCCCGCCGCCGCGACCTCCAGGTTGAAGTCCTTGCCGCCGCCGAGCGTGCCCAGCGCCATTCCGCTGGTGTAGTCGACGAGGGCGACACCGAGGGTGCCCTCGATGGACGTCATCGCTTCCTTCAATGACGCTTCGGTGTTCGCCATGAGTGCTCGTTTCCTTTCCTGGCCGGCCGGGACGACCGGATCCGTGGGTTGTTTCCGGGGCATGGGAGTCACGTGCGGTGCGGCAGTGGGCCGCCGGGCTGTGTGGGGGGCTGTGCGGGGGCGCTGTTCGGGGGTGCGGGGCGCGCGGCGCGTTCCAGCGCGGTGTCGACCAGTTCGCCGACCCGGGCGCCCGCCCGGCGGCCCTCCAGATGGAGCCTGCCGACGTTGATCCGGTCCTCGGCCAGCAGCGTGAGGACGGCCGAGGAGCCTGCGGCGTACGTCGCGATGTAGCCGCTGTCGCCCCGTACGAGAAGTTCACGGAAGCCGCCCCGGCCGGTCGCCTCCGTCATCCGGATCGCGACGCCGAGCCCGGCCGCGGTCAGCGCGGCGACGCCCTCCGCCTCCACGCCCGGGGTGTCATGCGCCAGGACGAGACCGTCGATGCTGGCCGCCAGGGCGCCGGAGAGGAGCGGAACCCGGGCCCGTAACCGCTGGAGCTCGGCCAGGACATCCTGCACTGCGGCCTCGGGCACCATCAGTTGTCTCCTCCCGGCACGCTGTCTGAGCGCGCGTATCACAAGGCCTCCAATGCGTCTCGGAGCCGGCGCAGCAGCGCGACGTCGGGATCGGCCGTGACCGCGGGGAGCGCGACCCGGCCGGGGGCGGCCGCCCCCGCCGGCTCCCGTACGGCTTCGACCAGCCCGGACGCGGCCAGACGCCGCAGATCGACCAGGACGTGGAACGCGGGTCTGCCCAGATCCCGGGCGATGTCCGATGCGGTACGCACCCCGTCCACGAGAGCGAGCACGCGGCGCCGGACCGGTGGAACGGGGGCGTCGACCGGGTGGGCCGTCCGTACGAGCGGTGCGCTGTCGGTCACCGCGTCGGGCCAGATCCGCTCCAGCAGCTCCCGCCGCCGAAGCGTCTCGCGGTGCACGGCATCGACGGGGACGGGGCGTACGGGGCCGATCCAGTGGGAGACCCCGTAGCGGAAGCGGGCCGGGGTCCGGGTGGGGGAGAGCGCGAAGAACGCCGCGTCGTACAGTGCGCCCAGGTGGCACAGCTCCAGCGCCCCGCCCGGGATCCGCCCGCTGTCCACGAGATAGCGGCCGACCCGCTGACCGGCGCCCGCTCGGGCGACCGCCTCCCACCAGCCGTCCCGGTGCAGGGTGCCGCCCGTGGTGAGCAGGACGTCGATGCCGGGTGTCGCCGGGCTCTCCGCGTGCACCACCTGTCCCTCGGCGAGGTAGAGGGTGCCGCGGTCGCGCGTCAGGGCGCCGGTGGCCCGCTCGGCGGCGAGGCGTTCCAGCATGGGGGAGAGGGGTGTGCCCGGGACGGGGGCGGTTCTCATGCCAGGACCAGCCGCTCGGCCAACTCGCTCAGACGTATCCGGGCGAGGGCCAGATTGCCTTCCGCACGGTCGAGCCAGAGATGCAGGAACACGCTGCTGTCGAAGGCCGTCTCGACGAAACGGAGGATGTGGTACCCGGCGGGTGTGGTGACGATGACGTCCTCGACCGGCGGCGGCGCTCCCGCGACGGCCTTCTCCGCCGCATGCCCGGTGGCCTCCGACGCGAAGGCCGGCTGCTCGGCCGCCATCCTCGCGACTTCGGCCGTCTCCGCGGCGGTGGCCTCGTGGTCGCCGTTGGGCGATTCGCCGATGGTGCCGAGGGCGAGACCGCTCGTCCAGTCGACCACGGCGGCGCCGCGGGCGCCGGGCAGCCTCATGACTTCGAGCAGGCACTCGTCGATTCCGGGCACGCGCACTCCCCTCCCGACGTGGCGTACGGCTGTGACACAGAGGCTACGCAACGTGCCTGCCCCAAGGGGGAGTTCTGGCATTTTCCATGGGTACATGCGCGGGCCCGGGAGGAGGACGTGCGGAGGAGGGTTCCCCGGCGTCGTGCGCGCGGCCGCCGGAGGCCGTCCGCCTGGGTACGGCGTGGGGGTGTCGGAGGCCGTCCGCCTGGGTACGGCGTGGGGCTGTCGGAGGCCGTCCGCCTGGGTACGGCGTGTGGCCGCCGGAGGCCGTCCGCCAGGGGCGGCGTGGGGGTGCCGGAGGTCGTTCGCCCGGGACGGGGTGGGGCTGCCGGGGGGTCGTCCGCCAGGGACGGCGCGGGGCTGTTGACTACGAGTATTCACGACACCAGGATGTGAATAGGAGATTTACGCGTCGCGAGGAGGCATCGCCATGTCAGGTCCCCGCCCCGTACGGGCACCGCGCGGTACGGAACTGAGCGCCCTGGGATGGCAGCAGGAGGCCGCCCTGCGCATGCTGCAGAACAACCTCGACCCCGAGGTCGCCGAACACCCCGACCAGCTCGTCGTCTACGGCGGCACCGGCAGGGCGGCCCGCGACTGGCGCTCGTTCGACGCGATGGTGCGCACGCTGCGGACGCTCAAGCAGGACGAGACGATGCTCGTCCAGTCCGGGCGCCCGGTCGGCGTCATGCAGACGCACGAATGGGCGCCGCGCGTGCTGATCGCCAACTCCAACCTGGTGGGCGACTGGGCGAACTGGGAGGAGTTCCGCCGGCTGGAGGCGCTCGGGCTCACCATGTACGGCCAGATGACCGCCGGTTCGTGGATCTACATCGGTACGCAGGGCATCCTGCAGGGCACGTACGAGACGTTCGCCGCCGTCGCGGCCAAGAAGTACGGCGGCACGCTGGCGGGCACGATCACCCTGACCGCCGGACTCGGCGGCATGGGCGGCGCCCAGCCGCTCGCCGTGACCATGAACGACGGCGTCGCGATCTGTATCGACTGCGACCCGCGGGCCATCGAGCGCCGGATCGAGCACCGCTACCTGGATGTGCGCGCCGACTCCCCGGAACACGCGCTCCGGCTGGCCACCGAGGCCCGGGACGCCCGCAAGCCGCTCTCCATCGGCCTGCTGGGCAACGCGGCGGAGCTGCTGCCGCGGATGCTCGCCGAGGGGGCGCCGATCGACATCGTCACCGACCAGACCAGTGCGCACGACCCGCTCGCGTACCTGCCGCTCGGTGTCGACTTCGACGACATGGCCGCGTACGCCGCCGAGAAGCCCGCCGACTTCACGCAGCGCGCGCGGGAGTCGATGGCCCAGCACGTCGCGGCGATGGTCGGCTTCATGGACGCCGGGGCCGAGGTATTCGACTACGGCAACTCGATCCGGGGCGAGGCCCGGCTCGCGGGCTACGACCGGGCATTCGACTTCCCCGGGTTCGTCCCCGCGTACATCCGGCCGCTCTTCTGCGAGGGCAAGGGCCCGTTCCGCTGGGCCGCCCTGTCCGGCGAGGCGTCCGACATCCACCGGACCGACAAGGCGATGCTCGAACTCTTCCCCGAGAACGAGTCCCTGCACCGCTGGATCAAGATGGCCGGTGAACGCGTCCGCTTCCAGGGACTGCCCGCCCGGATCTGCTGGCTCGGATACGGCGAGCGCGACCGGGCCGGTGAACGGTTCAACGACATGGTGGCCTCCGGCGAACTGGCCGCTCCGCTGGCCATCGGCCGCGACCACCTGGACTGCGGCTCCGTGGCCTCCCCGTACCGGGAGACCGAGGCCATGCGCGACGGCTCCGACGCGATCGCCGACTGGCCGCTGCTGAACGCCATGGTCAACGTGGCGTCGGGGGCCTCCTGGGTCTCCATCCACCACGGCGGAGGCGTCGGCATGGGGCGCTCGCTCCACGCCGGACAGGTGACCGTCGCCGACGGCACGCGGCTGGCGGGCGAGAAGATCCGCCGCGTGCTCACCAACGACCCGGGCATGGGCGTCATCCGGCACGTCGACGCCGGGTACGACCTCGCGGAATCCGTCGCCGCCGACAAGGGCGTGCGCGTACCGATGACGGAGGGGCCATGACGCGCACAGGCGCCGGAGGCGCCACGACCGGCGAAGGCGTCGGAGGCGGCACGGCCCACGCAGGTGCCACGACCGGCGAAGGCGTCGGAGGCGGCGTGATCCGCGACGGCGACGCGGGCGCCGCGACCCGGGGGGACGGCGCGGCCCCTCGCCGCACGGCGTCGTTCCAGGACATGTGGCGCGAACTCCTGCCGGTCGGCCGGGGCCGGGACGGCGGAGGCTACCGCCGATACGCCTGGACCACGGCCGACGCCGACTGCCGCGCCTGGTTCCGGGCGCAGGCCGAGGCGCGCGGGCTCACCTACGAGGTCGACCGCAACGGCAATCAGTGGGCCTGGCTCGGAGACCCCCTCGCCGGGGACGCCGTCGTCACCGGATCGCACCTCGACTCCGTACCGGACGGCGGCGCCTTCGACGGTCCGCTCGGTGTGGTCTCCTCCTTCGCCGCGCTCGACGAACTCCACCACAGGGGAGTGGAGTTCGTCCGCCCGCTGGCCATCAGCAACTTCGGCGACGAAGAGGGGGCCCGCTTCGGACTCGCCTGCGTGGGCTCCCGGCTCACCGCCGGGCAGCTGACCGTCGACGCGGCACACCGGCTCCGCGACGGTGACGGCATCACCCTGCCGCGGGCCATGGAGGCGGCCGGATACGATCCCGCCGCCCTCGGCCCCGACCCCGAACGGCTCGGCCGTATCGGCGCGTTCGTCGAACTCCATGTCGAACAGGGGCGCGCCCTCGACCTCACCGGCGATCCGGTCGGCATCGCCTCCGCGATCTGGCCGCACGGGCGCTGGAGGTTCGACTTCCGGGGCGAGGCCAACCACGCGGGCACCACCCGGCTGACCGACCGGCGCGACCCGATGCTCACGTACGCCGAGACCGTACTGGCCGCCCGCCGCGAGGCGGAGCTCGCCGGAGCCGTCGCCACGTTCGGCAAGGTCGGCGTCGAACCGAACGGCGTCAACGCCATCCCCTCCCTCGTCCGCGGCTGGCTCGACGCCCGCGCCGCCGACCAGGACCGCCTCGACACCGTGGTCGACGGCATCGAGCGGGCCGCCCGGGACCACGCCGAGCGGGCCGGGATCGACCTCGATGTCGTACGGGAGTCCTTCACGCCCCTCGTGGAGTTCGGACACGCCCTGCGCGACGAACTCCGCGAGATCCTGACACGGCGCGCAGGCACCGGCCGCGCCGTACCCGTCCTCGGCACCGGGGCCGGACACGACGCGGGTATTTTGTCCGCTTCGGTCCCCACCGCCATGCTGTTCGTACGGAATCCCACCGGGATCTCGCACTCACCGGCCGAACACGTCACCGAGGACGACTGCGTGGCCGGGGTGATCGCTCTCGCCGATGTACTGGAAGGTCTCGCGTGCAGCTGACAACGGAGCCGACGGGCAGGCCCGTCACCATGACGTACTGGTTGTCCCATGCCTGGCTCGGCACCCATGTCGAGCCGGGTGTCGCCCTGGACGTGTCCGGCGGAAGCGTCGCGGGCGTCCGCACCGGCGTCGCCATCCCGCCGCCGGGCGCCACCGTGCTGCGCGGGCTCACCCTGCCCGGGCTCGCCAACACCCACTCGCACGCCTTCCACCGCGCCCTGCGCTCCACCGTCCAGGTCGGCTCCGGCACCTTCTGGACGTGGCGCGAGACCATGTACCGGGTCGCCGCCCGCCTCACCCCCGATTCGTACTACGACCTCGCCCGTGCCGTGTATGCCGAGATGGCCCTGGCCGGCATCACCGCGGTCGGCGAATTCCACTATCTGCACCACGCGCCGGGCGGCACCCCGTACGACAACCCCAACGCGATGGGTGAGGCACTGATCGCGGCGGCGGGCGAAGCCGGGATCCGGATCACGCTGCTGGACACCGCCTATCTCTCCGCCGGATTCGGCCGGCGCCCCACCCAGTACCAGAAGCCCGACCGCCATCAGCTGCGCTTCTCCGACACCACCGCGGACGCCTGGGCCGACCGCGCCTCCCTCCTCAAGGGCAGCGACCACGCGCTGATCGGCGCGGCCGTCCACTCCGTGCGCGCCGTACCCGCCGCACAGCTCGCCACGGTGGCCGCCTGGGCCGAGGAACGGCAGGCCCCGCTCCATGTCCACCTCTCCGAACAGACCGCGGAGAACGACGCCTGCCTCGCCGCACACGGCTGCACGCCCACCCGGCTCCTCGCCGACCACGGGGTCCTCGGCCCGCGCACCACCGGCATCCACAACACCCACCTGACCGGCGAGGACATCGCGCTCCTCGGCTCCTCGGCCACCGGCACCTGCATGTGCCCCACCACGGAACGCGACCTCGCCGACGGCATCGGTCCCGCCGTCGCGCTCCAGCGCGCCGGCTCGCCGCTCTCCCTCGGCAGCGACAGCCATGCCGTGATCGACCTCTTCGAGGAGGCGCGGGCCATGGAACTCGACGAACGCCTGCGCACCCGGGCGCGTGGTCACTGGACGGCGGCCGCGCTGCTGCGCGCCGCGACGGTCGACGGACATGCCGCGCTCGGCCGGCCCTCGGCGGGCACCCTCGAACCAGGCGCTCCCGCCGATCTGGTGACCGTCGCCCTGGACTCCGTCAGAACAGCGGGGCCGGCGCCCCGGCTCGCTGCCGAAGCGGTCGTATTCGCCGCCTCCGCCGCCGATGTGCGGCACACGGTCGTGGCAGGTCGGCACATCGTCCGTGACGGGCGGCACACGCTGGTCGAGGACGTCCCCGCAGCGCTCGCCTCGGCCATCGCGGCACTGCACCGCTGAACGCACCGACCCGGAGACCGCCGCGCGGGGCGCCCGGGCCGGCGCCCCGCGGGCCCACCGACCGGCCACCTCGCACGCCGACACACAAGGAGAGAAGTCTCCCGATGACGACGACCGCCATCACCGACATCGCCCATCTGGTCACCAACGACCCCTCCCTCCGCGCGGATTCCCCCCTGGGCCCGATCCGGGACGCGGCCGTCGTCATCGAGGGCGACCGGGTCGTCTGGACCGGTGAATCAAGCAAAGCACCCGCCACTGACAACGTCTTCGACGCGGGCGGCCGGGCCGTGATCCCCGGCTTCGTCGACTCCCACTCCCACCTGCTGTTCGCGGGCGACCGCACCGAGGAGTTCAACGCCCGGATGTCCGGCCGCCCCTACAGCGCGGGCGGCATCAGAACCACGGTCGCCGCCACCCGCGCGGCCACCGACGACGAACTCTCCGCCAACGTCGCCCGCTACCTCGCCGAGGCGCTGCGCCAGGGCACCACCACGCTGGAGACCAAGTCCGGCTACGGCCTCACCGTCGCGGACGAGGCCCGCGCCCTGCGCGTCGCCGCCCGCCACACCGAGGAGGTCACCTACCTCGGCGCCCACATCGTCCCCCCGGACTACGCCGACGACCCGGCCGGCTATGTCGACCTGGTCACCGGAGCGATGCTCGACGCCTGTGCCCCGTACGCCCGTTGGGTCGACGTCTTCTGCGAGCGGGGTGCGTTCGACGGCGACCAGGCCCGTGCCGTCCTCACCGCGGGCCGCGCCAGGGGCCTGCACCCCCGCGTGCACGCCAACCAACTCGGCCACGGCCCCGGCGTCCAGCTGGCCGTCGAGCTCGACGCCGCCTCCGCCGACCACTGCACCCACCTCACCGACGCGGACGTCGACGCGCTGGCCCAGGGCGACACCGTCGCCACCCTGCTCCCCGGCGCCGAGTTCTCCACCCGCGCCGTCTGGCCGGACGCCCGCCGTCTCCTCGACGCCGGCGCCACCGTCGCGCTCTCCACCGACTGCAATCCGGGCTCGTCGTTCACGTCCTCCATGCCCTTCTGCATCGCGCTCGCCGTACGCGACATGGGCATGACCCCGGATGAAGCCCTCTGGTCCGCCACCGCGGGCGGTGCGGCGGCCCTGCGGCGTACGGACATCGGACGCGTCACGCCCGGCGCCCGCGCCGACCTGGTCCTCCTCGACGCCCCCAGCCATGTCCACCTCGCCTACCGGCCGGGCGTCCCCCTGGTCCACGCGGTCTGGCGGCACGGCGTACGCGTCGTCTGAGTACCGACGCGCCCGCACCTCTCACGACGCCCGCGCCGAGGCGCCCATGACGCCATGTCACGGACCTGCGGAATGTCACAGACATGCGGAAGGACCCGCCCTCCGTTCGGGGCAGGTCCTTCGGTGGAGGTTCGCGGCGCGCCCCGCTGGTGCAACCCCGCAGGTTCAGGGCGCGCCCCGCTGGGCTCCGCGGCGCGCCCCGCAGGTGTTCCACGGCGCGCGGGGCCGCTCATTCCTCCAGTGTCAGGCCCCTGCGGAGCTTGACCAGCGTGCGGGAGAGCAGCCGCGACACATGCATCTGGGAGATGCCCAGCTCCTCACCGATCTCCGACTGCGTCATGTTGGCCACGAACCGGAGCGAGAGGATGGTGCGGTCGCGCCCCGCGAGCGAGGCGATCAGCGGCTTCAGGGACTCGACGTACTCGATGCCTTCGAGACCGTGGTCCTCGTAGCCGATACGGTCCGCCAGCGCGCTCTCGTGCTCGTCCTCCTCGGGCTTGGCGTCCAGCGAGCTCGCGGTGTAGGCGTTGCTCGCGGCCATGCCCTCGACGACCTCGTCACGGGTGATGCCGAGGCGGTCGGCGAGCTCGCCCACAGTGGGTGAACGATCCAGCTTCTGGGCGAGCTCGTCGCCCGCCTTGGCCAGGTCGAGCCGCAGCTCCTGCAGTCGGCGCGGTACGCGCACGGACCAACTGGTGTCGCGGAAGAAGCGCTTGATCTCGCCGACGATGGTCGGCATCGCGAAGGTCGGGAACTCCACGCCCCGGCTGAGCTCGAAGCGGTCGATCGACTTGATCAGGCCGATGGTGCCGACCTGGATGATGTCCTCCATCGGTTCGCTGCGGGAGCGGAACCGGGAGGCGGCGAACTTGACCAGAGCCAGGTTCAGTTCGACGAGCGTATTGCGGACGTAGGCGTACTCGTGGGTGCCCTCTTCGAGGGATTCGAGCCGCTTGAAGAGCGTCTTCGACAGGGCCCTGGCGTCCAGCGGTCCCACTTCGTCGTACGGCGGGATCTCGGGAAGTCCATCGAGGCCGTCGGTGACGCCCTGGTGGTCGACGTCGTCCACGGCGGTGCCGCGGGTGCTGCTGATACTGCTGTCGCGCGTACCGTCTCCGGTGTGCGCGAGGGAGTCTGAGTGGGTCAGTCCCTGAGGACATGCTGACGTCGCGTCCTGAGTGCGCGGTCCGTCGAGCCGGGGTGACATGGTCTCCTCCATCGTTCTCGGCATATGGCTGCCGATGCCCATACGTGTTTCCTGCGGTGAAGCGGCGCCTCCGAAGCCGGCCGTGTTTTGGGTGTCCCCCTACCCTTACCCGGTACAGACGGGCAGTTACAAGCGCCAATTGAGGCCATATGTCCGCTTTGTTGAGGTCTTCGGCTACCGCGTGGCGCACGAAACGCGTACTGTTTCAAGAACGTCAGCGACAGCACATACGAATCTGCGCACGCAGAGACGCAGGCAGTGACGAACGGCGAAGAGGGACGGCATGGACCGCGGGACGGTCGGCAGTGCGAACCGGGGTCGGCTTCAGGTCGAGTCCCGTACCGAAGGGCGCAGCGAAGTCGTGACGCCGGTGGGTGAGCTGGATCACCACACGGCGGATCTGCTGCGGGAACCCCTGGAGAGTGCGGTCGAGCAGGGGCGTGTGCGCCTGGTGGTCGACTGCTCGCGACTCGAATTCTGTGATTCCACCGGGCTCAATGTGCTGCTCGGTGCCCGCCTCAAGGCGGAGGCGGCCGGGGGAGGGGTCCATTTGGCGGGAATGCTGCCGGTGGTGGCGCGCGTCTTCGAGATCACGGGGGCCGAGGCGGTCTTCACCGTCCATGACTCCCTCGAATCGGCCCTGGAGACCTGAGAGCGCGACGCGCCTCGCGACCCCGGGTGCCTCATGTGTTGCCCGTGTCACGCGATCCGCGTAGGCGAAGTGGGTGTTGTCATGATTCGGCCGGGCAGAAGAACCCCGGCAGGGCCGTGAGCGTCCCGCGCACTCTGTATCTGTACGTGTAACTGTTCGATGGCGACATGGCGACATGGTGAATCGGTGAGGTGAAGCGCTGATGAGCACCACCCGGCAGCATCCGCCGGGCGACCTCGGCCGCGAGCCGGAGGGCGCCGGCGCGGGCGTACCCGCGGATGTGGGCACCGGTGCGGCCTCCCCGCAGCCGGTCGAGCGACAGTGGCGCACCTTGTCGCTGCGGGGAATCGGCGGCATCGTGCCGACGGCCCGGGACTTCGCCCGCGAGGCGCTTCACGACTGGGGCTGGCTCCCCGCGGCGAGCGCCGACGGGCGGGCCGCCGCCGAGGACGTCCTGCTGGTCGTCTCCGAACTGGTCACCAACGCCTGTCTGCACGCGGACGGCCCCGAGGAAATGCGTATCGCCTGCACGGCGAAGGTGCTGCGGGTGGAAGTCGTCGACTCGGGCGCGGGACAGCCCGCGCCGCGCACCCCGCACCGGGCCGGCCGGCCCGGCGGGCACGGCATGTTCATCGTCCAGCGGCTCTGCCTGGACTGGGGCGTCCTGCGGGTGGCGGGCCGGGCGGGCAAGACCGTCTGGGCGGAACTGGCCGCCCCCGCGTAGTCACCGTCCCGACGCGGCGGCCGGACGGCTCCGCATGTGCACCTTTGAAGAGCGCGCCGGATCGGCGCGCTCTTTGTCTTCCCTCCACAGGACCCCAGGCGTACCTTGAGCGCCCGATCTGATGTGTCGTCAGTTAAGCGTGCCGACGGAAGACGGCGCGGGGCGACCTCCGGCATGAGGGGAACTCAAGGTGTCCTACCAGAAGCGAACAGCTCTCGCGCTGGCGTCCGCGCTGGCGGGCACGGTGGTGCTGATGGCCGCGCCCGCCGCCCACGCCACGGTCGTGGACGTCGACTACCAGTGCAAGACCCCGATCGGCGACAAGGGCGCGGTGTCACCCATCGACATCAAGAGCGTCAAGAGCGGCAGCGGTTACAAGCTCACGATGTCCTTCCAGAAGGGCGTCTCGTCCAGCCCCGTCGAACTGGGCAAGGGTGCGATGAACCCCAGCGCGGTCATCAAACTGGGTGGCGCCGACTCGGGTCAGGTCCAGGTCTCCGGACCGTCGAACTCCGCGGCCATACCCGCCAACACCCCCATCAAGATCAGTGACCTGTCGGGTACGTACACCCCGAAGGAGAGCGGCAAGGTCGACTTCACCGCCGGAGTGCTGACCATCAAGGCGCTCGGTACGACCACGACCTGCACCCCCTCCAACAACCCCGGTCCGTCGCTCCAGCTCGACGTGACGGCCGCGGGCAAGGCGCAGACCACCCCGGACGGTGGCGGTCAACTGCCGAAGACCGGTCCGCTCGACTCGGCCGTGGCGCTCGGCACGCTCGGCGGCACGGTGCTGCTGACCGGTGCGGCCGGGGTGCTCTGGCTGACCAGGCGCGGGCAGGGAGCCGCGGCCCGATAGGCCCCTCCTCCGGATCGGGCCGCACGTCGAGGAGAGGCCCCGGCCCACGATCCCGCCGCCGTCACGCATCAGGGAGCCGCCATGCCGCCGCCCACCGGTCTCGCCGCCCGACGAGTGCCGCAACAGGCACTCGCCCTCGCCGTACTGCTGTTCGCCCTCGCCATGACCCCGGTGGCCGGTGCCGAGACCCGGACACCGACACCGACACCGACACCGACGAGTCCCGCGTCGCGGACGGCCGCACCCGCGAGTCCGGCGTCGTGGACGGCCGCACCCGCGAGTCCGGCGTCGTGGACGGCTCGGCCCACGGTCGGCGCTTCCGCGGTCGGTGCTTCCGGCGTGAGCGCTTCCGGATCGGGCGGCAGACCGTACGTCTACCTGGAGGGCCCGCCCGGCACGGTCCTCCAGGACCGGCTCTCCGTCACCAATTCCGGTACGGCGCCGGTCACCGTGCGGCTGCGCGGCGCCGACGCAGACCACGCACAGGACAGTGGCCACGGCGCCACGGGGCCCACCGAGACCGGAACCGGAACCGGGACCAAGACCGGAACCGAGACCGGAACCGGAACCGGGACCGGGACCAAGACCGGGACCGGAACCGGGACCGGGACCGGTGCCTGGCTGCGGACTGCCGTCGCCGAGGTGACCGTGCCGGCCCGGACCCGCGCCGACGTGCCGTTCTCCGTCACGGTGCCGACGGGTGCGACGCCCGGTGACCACTCCGGCGCGATCCTCGTGGAGAGCGGCGACCGCTCGGTGGGCGTACGGGTGCACGTGCGCGTCGGAGGGCCGACGCTGGCCGCGCTCACCGTCGAGGACGTCTCCGTCTCCGGCCGGACCGTCCACTACACGCTGGTCAACCGCGGCAACACGGTCCTCACCCCGCGGATCGCCGTGCACGCCGACGGAGTGTTCGGGGCACTGCTGCGGCGGGCGGCGCGCACGCTGCCGGTGGAGCTGCTGCCCGGACAGCGCGTCAGGCTCGGCGAGCCGTGGCGGGACGCCCCGGCCCTCGACTCGGTGACCGTGCGGCTGCGCGTCACGGCGTCGGGCGGAGCGCACGGCGAGGCGACGGCCCGCGCGGTCTTCGTCCCGTGGGCGGCGGTGACCGGCGGCGCGTTGCTGCTCCTGGCCGCCGTCGCCGCGGGCGCGTACGCGTACCGGCTCCGGCGCTCACGCGGACGGTCACCGGAGGACGCCGGGTCCGGGCAGTCCTCGGGAGACCAACGGCACTCCGGGACAAGGCGTTCCGGCACAGGACACGTGGTGAAGGCGGGAGCGGAATCGTGACTCGACAGGCCGGACCGGCATCACTCCGAAACGGCGGACACCGGTGGGTGGCCGTGCTGCTCGGCGCACTGCTGCCCGTGCTGCTGACGCTCTGTGCGACCGGCGCCGAGGCGGCGGGCACGAAGGCCGCCGAGGCGAAGCCCGGCGTGACTCTCTCCCGACAGCAGGCGGGCAAGGGCGGCGAGATCACGGTCAAGGGCAGCGGCTGGCGCCCCGACACGCTGCTGATGATGCTGATCTGCGGACGGTCCACGCCGGAACGCGGGGTCATCGGCGGCACCAACTCCTGCGCCAACGCCGAGGGCCGCGCCGTCACCACCGGCGCCGAGGGCGGCTTCCGCAAGAAGCTGCCGGTCGCCGAGCCGCCCGTACCGTGCCCCTGCGTGGTGCATGTCGCTACCGTCACCGGGGAACAGGCCACCGCCGACGCCGTGTTCGTCGTCGCCGGCCACCCGGTCGCCGCGCTGCCGAAGGAGACCGACGGCGGCAGGCTCGCGGTCCTGGCCACCACCCGACTGGAGGGCGACGGCGGAGTCCTCACCTGGTTCGGCGCGCCGCCGGCCCGGCGACTGGTCTTCACCGTCGGCAATCTCGGCTCCGCCCCCGTCAAGGACCCGGTGTTCCGGATCGGCACCGCGCACGGCGTCTACGCCCCGCAGTGGGAGGAGCGGCAGTGGCGCGGCACCATCGAGTCCGGCCGCAAGGCGCAGATCAAGCTGCCGGTCGAACTGTCGGCGGGTGCCCACGGCGACTACCAGGTCTCGCTGGAGTACGGCGGCAAGGTGCTGGCCGAGCAGCCGTGGGGAGTCGGACGCCCCTGGGGCGTCACGCTCTTCTGGATCCTGCTGTGCCTCGTCGTCCCCGCCGCCGTGTTCCGGATCGGCATGGCGATCGTCGACAAGGCGCGCCCCCGCTCCTCGCGCACCCCGGCCGGCTCCTCGCGCACCCCGCCCCGCTCCTCGCGCACCCCGGCCCGTGCCGGGCGCCACCGCCCCACGCGCTGGGCCGATGTGACCGCGAAGCTCCCCGGGCTGCGCCGCAGGCCGGGCACCGACCGCAGCCCCATGGTGCCACCCACCCCCACCCCCACGGTCACGGCTTCGCCCACGGCCCCACCCACGGCCGCGCTGCCGTGGTTCACCCCGGATTCCGCACCGTCAGAGAACAGACCGACGACGAAGGGACATTCGTGAGTACGCAACGCAGGACGGTCGCGGCGGGAGTCGCGATGATGCTCGGCGGCGCGGGCATGCTGCTGGCCGCGAGTCCGGCCCAGGCCGCCGACGTCTCGTACAAGACGGAGTGCGTTCCTCCGTCCATCTCCGGACTGCCGGCCGTGCAGGGCACCACCGAGGTGCAGCTGACCGCGCCGGCCGCGGCGAAGGTCGGGGACACCGTCGAGGTGGTGTGGAAGACGGTCCACGCCGCCTCCGACAACCCCGACGTCCTCGACCTGGAGAAGGACACGGTCAAGCCGACCGGCACGATCAAGGTGGGGGGTGCGGCGAGCGGCACCCTCGCGATGGAAGGGCCGCGGGAGAACCCGCCGATCCCGAAGAACAGCGCCATGGTGCTGCCCGACATGAAGGGCACGCTGAAGCTGGAGAAGGCCGGTGAGATCACGCTGACGCCGGACGCGTACGCCATCAACGTCTCCAAGCCGATCTCCACGGACACCAAGTGCACGCCGAAGGAGACGGTGCAGCCGGGCGCGACCATCACGGTCACGGACGGCGGCGGTTCCGGTACGGCGGGCGGGACGACCTCGGGCTCCACCACCGGTTCCACCACCGCCGGCGGCACGACGGACGCGGGCGGCACGACCGCCGGCACGACCGCCGGAGGCACGGACTCCGGCGGCACGACGACCGCGGGCGGCACCACATCGGGCTCCGGCGGCGACAGCGGCCAGACCGACTTCCCCGGCAAGGAGGTCGCGGTCGACTTCGCCTGTACGTCCCCGGGCCCGGCCGCCATCGCCTCCAAGGTGACGATCAACGCCAAGAAGAGCGGAGGGAGTTACGCGCTCACGGTCAAGACGGCCAAGGGCGTGATGGACAGCCCCGCGGCACTGCCCGCCGGAGCGCTCAAACCGTCCATGGACGTCGTGCTCGGCGGCGCCGACAAGGGATCGGTCAAGGTCACAGGAGCTGCCAACGCCGAGCCGCTGGAGCAGGGCAAGCCGGTCGACCTGTCCGACATGACCGGCACCTACAAGCCGGGCGCGTCCGGGAAGTCCACTCTCAGCCCCGGCACCCTGACGATCGACGTCACCCTGGGCTCCTCGAAGATCAATATCCCGTGCACGGTCAAGGGCTCGGTGACCCCGTCGCTGGAACTCGACACCGCCGCACAGCCGGGCGGTGCCTCCGGCGGTACGACCACCGGTTCCACCGGCTCCACGGCCGGCGGCACGGACTCCGGCGGCGGACTGGCCGCCACCGGGGCCGAGGACCACGGCACCCTGCGCGCGCTCGGACTGGTCGCGGGGACGGCGATCCTGCTGGGCGGCGCGGTGTTCACCTTCACCCCGTGGCGCAGGCTGCGCGGCACCCGGTGAGCCGACCCCCGCGCGGTCGCAGGCGAAAGGGCCGCCGCTCGCGGCACCCATGGCATTGAGCTGAGCCCGCACGCGAAAGAGCCGCCGCACCGGCTCCCGGAACCCGGGATCGGTGCGGCGGCTCTCCGTACGGCAGGGGCCGGCGCGTCAGCGCACGTCGCCCATGAGCCGCTTGACCTTGCCGCGGTACAGGAAGACGGCGGCACCCGCGGCGACGGCGAGGGCGGCCTGGAGCGTGACCACGCCGGTGCCGTTGAGCTCCACACCCGCGATGGAGAGCAGACCCGTGGTGCAGTCACCGGCGGTGACCGCGAGGAACCACACCCCCATCATCTGGCTGGCGTACTTCGCCGGAGCCATCTTCGTGGTGACGGAGAGGCCCACGGGGGACAGCGTCAGCTCGGCCACCGTCTGGACGAAGTAGATCGCCACGAGCCACATCGCGGCGGCCTGGTGACCGTCGCCCGCGATCGTCAGCGGCATCAGGAAGAGGAAGAACGACGCACCGATCAGCACCAGGCCGGAGCTGAACTTCACGATGGTGCTGGGCTCCTTGCCGCGGCGGTTCAGCGCCATCCAGAACGCGGCGAAGACCGGAGCCAGCGCCATGATCAGGACCGGGTTGACCGACTGGTACCAGGAGACCGGGAAGTCCCAGCCGAAGACGGTGTTGTCGGCCGAGGAGTCGGCGAAGATCGCGACCGTCGAACCGCCCTGGTCGTAGATCATCCAGAAGATGGCGGCGGCGACGAAGAACCAGATGTAGCCGGACATCTTCGCCTGCTCGGAGGCGCTCAGCTCCTTGTCGCGCTTGATGCGCGCCAGGACGACGACCGGAATGACCAGACCCGCGACGGTGATGGGGACCAGCAGCCAGTTGAGCGTGTAGACGCCGGTGGCGACCGTGACGAGGTAGAAGACGGCCGCGACGGCCAGCCAGATCATGGACTTGCGCAGCGTGGACGCGCGCTCGGCGGCGGACAGCGGCTTCGGGACGACGAGGCTGCGCTCGTTCAGGTGGCGGGTGCCGATCAGGAACTGGGCGACGCCCAGACCCATGCCGACCGCGGCCAGTGCGAAGCCGAGGTGCCAGTTGACGTTCTCACCGATGGTGCCGATGATCAGGGGCGCCGCGAAGGCACCCATGTTGATGCCCATGTAGAAGATGGTGAAGCCGCCGTCACGGCGCGGGTCGTCCGGACCGTCGTAGAGGTGGCCGACCATGGTGGAGATGTTCGACTTGAGCAGCCCGGAGCCGATCGCCACCAGGCCGAGGCCCGCGAAGAAGGTGCCCTGGGACGGCAGCGCCAGGGTCAGATGGCCGAGCATGATCACGGCGCCGGCGACGGCGACGGTCTTCCGGGGGCCCCAGACGCGGTCGCCGAACCAGCCGCCGGGCATGGCGAGCAGGTACACCAGCGACAGGTAGACCGAGTAGATCGCCGTGGCCGTGGCCGGGTTCATGTGAAGCCCGTTGGGGGCGATCAGATAGAGGGGGAGCAGGGCCCTCATGCCGTAGTAGCTGAAGCGCTCCCACATCTCCGTCATGAAGAGAGTGGCCAGGCCGCGGGGGTGGCCGAAGAAGGTCTTCGCGGATCCAGAGGTACTGGCCGGGTCCTTCGTCAGGCTGGACGCCATGGTCGATCCTTGGGTGCTCGGGACGCGGCGCCTCGTGAGCGTGACGCGCCCGGTGGGGGGAGGCCGGCACCGGCACGGACGCGCCCCACCCCGACGCCTCGCTGGGGATGCGTCCCGACCGCCGGACTCGTCGAGGAGCCGACCGGAGGAGACGGGGACCGACCGCATCGGGATCCACGCCCGGCGCGCACTTTCGCGCTCCGGGCCCGGCCGCAGGTCATTCACTGAACTCACGACTGGCGGGTACCAGCCGGCAGAGCAAAAAGACCCCAGGCGCTAAAAGCTGCCCAAGGGTCCTTGAGTCGTGCAACAGGCGTCGAGTAACCATACGGCATGACACAGTCCGATATGAATGGACTTGAGAGATGGATCACAGGTATCCATGCAATCAGACTCCTCTATTCGAAGGCTATTCGTCATCCTCATCGCTGACTCGAAGGGCTTTTCGATCACCGCACGGCGGGTGCCCCGCGCGGACTACCATCACTTCATGACCCGTGTACTGCTCGCCGAGGACGACGCATCCATCTCCGAGCCGCTGGCCCGCGCCCTGCGTCGGGAGGGGTACGAGGTCGAGGTCCGCGAGGACGGTCCGACCGCCCTCGACGCCGGCCTCCAGGGGGGAATCGACCTGGTCGTACTCGACCTGGGCCTGCCCGGGATGGACGGCCTCGAAGTCGCCCGCAGACTCCGTGCCGAAGGCCACAGCGTGCCGATCCTGGTGCTGACGGCCCGCGCCGACGAGGTGGACACCGTCGTCGGGCTGGACGCGGGCGCCGACGACTACGTCACCAAGCCCTTCCGGCTGGCCGAACTGCTCGCCCGCGTCCGGGCCCTGCTGCGCCGCGGCGCCACCGAGCCCGCCCCGCAGCCCGCCACCCACGGCGTCAGGATCGACGTCGAGTCGCACCGTGCCTGGATGGGCGACGAGGAACTCCAGCTCACCGCGAAGGAGTTCGACCTGCTGCGGGTCCTGGTCCGCGACGCCGGCCGGGTCGTCACCCGTGACCAGCTGATGCGCGAGGTCTGGGACACCACCTGGTGGTCGTCGACCAAGACCCTCGACATGCACATCTCCTGGCTCCGCAAGAAGCTCGGCGACGACGCCGCCAATCCCCGCTACATCGCGACCGTACGGGGCGTCGGCTTCCGCTTCGAGAAGAGCTGACGTACAGAAACACTCATGCGCCGCAGACTGATCAACTCCACGCTCGCCGTGGTGCTCGTGGTGATCGCCGTCTTCGGCGTCTCCCTCGTCATCGTCGAGAGCCGCACCATCAGCAACAGCGCCCAGGAGAGCGTCGACTCCGAGGCGCTGCGGCTGATCAGCGTCGTCGAGAGCCGGATTCTCGGGGACGAGCGGATCAACGCCTCGTTGCTGGCCGAGCAGATCTCCAGCAAGCGTTACGCACGGGTCGAGATCCCCGGGCGTACTCCCCTCGAAGTCGGTACGCGCCCCAGCGGCAGCGCGATCAGCAGCACGGCCGAGGGGGAGCACGGTGAGCGCGTCACCGTCGAGGAGTCCGGCTCCGCCGTCACCCGTGAGGTCGGCCGCACGCTGTTGATCATCGGTGCGGTGGCGCTGCTGGCCATCGTCTCGGCCGTGCTCCTCGCCGTACGCCAGGCCAACCGGCTGGCCTCTCCGCTGACGGACCTCGCCGAGACCGCCGAACGCCTGGGGTCCGGCGATCCGCGCCCGCGCCACAAGCGGTACGGAGTGCCGGAGCTGGACCGGGTCGCCGACGTCCTGGACTCCTCCGCCGAGCGGATCGCCCGGATGCTGACCGCGGAACGCCGGCTGGCAGCCGACGCCTCGCACCAGCTCCGCACCCCGCTGACCGCGCTCTCCATGCGCATCGAGGAGATCTCGGTCACCGACGACCCGGACACGGTGAAGGAGGAGGCGAACATCGCCCTCACCCAGGTCGAACGGCTCACCGACGTGGTGGAGCGGCTGCTGACCAACGCCCGTGATCCGCGCACCGGCTCCGCCGTCGTCTTCGACCTCGACGAGGTCGTCAAGCAGCAGATCGAGGAGTGGCGCCCGGCCTACCGGGGCGAGGGCCGCGCCATCGTCCGCTCCGGGAAGAAGGGGCTGCGGGCCGTCGGCACCCCCGGCGCGGTCGCCCAGGTGCTGGCCGCACTGATCGAGAACTCACTGATGCACGGCGGCGGCACGGTCGCGCTGCGCACCCGGGTCACCGGCAACCAGGCGGTGATCGAAGTCACGGACGAGGGCCCGGGCGTGCCGCCCGACCTCGGCGCCAGGATCTTCGAGCGGACGATCAGCGGCCGCAACTCCACCGGCATCGGCCTCGCGGTGGCCAGGGACCTCGCGGAGGCGGACGGCGGTCGCCTCGAACTGCTCCAGCAGCAGCCCCCGGTCTTCGCCCTCTTCCTCAGCAGGGTGGCCCTGAAGAGGCAGGAACCGGAGCGCCCGGTGCGGTGACGGCAGGGCGAACGGCTCCGGTGGCGGCACGGTGAGCGGGTCCGGTGAGGGCGGGGTGAGCAGGCCGGGCGAAGGCGGGGCGAACGGCTCCGGTGGCGGCACGGTGAGCGGGTGGGGCGGCGGCTACCGCCGTGCCGGATCCACCTCGATCTGCGGCACCTGCTCCGTACGGCCCTGCTTCAGGAACCCCTCCGCGCTCAGCACGGTCTCCTTCGCGGGCAGTGCCTTGAACACCCACGTCCGGTAGGACCAGAAGCGGAACAGTGTCGCGATGCCGATTCCGAGGACCTTGAAGACATTGCTCTGGACCGGGGTGTTCCATCCGAACCCGTACGTCGCCGCGTACAGCACACCGGTCTCGATGACCGCGCCCACCGCGCTGAACAGCAGGAACAGCGTCAGCTCCCGGGTCCGCCCGCTCTTGTCACGGTCCCGGTACGTCCAGTAGCGGAAACCGACGTAGTTGAAGAGGATGGCGACGAACGTCGCCAGCAGACCTGCCCGCACCACCTGGAGGTCCGTGGTGCGCCAGAGCAGGTTGGAGACCCCGATATTGACCACCAGGCCGAGTGCGCCGACCGCGCCGAACTTCGCGACCTCGCGGACCAGTAGATCCAGCCGGGTCCGCAGTGCGCCCCGTTCGCTCATGGTGATCGCTCAGCCCGTCTGTCGGCAACGTCAATCCACCCATGCTAACCAGCCCGCCCGTGGGCTGCCTGTGGTTGTGCTGTCAGGCGCGGCGCTGCCGTGACGCGGGGGCGGACGGAGGGCGTCGTGGGGTGCCCCCGGAGCGGCGGATACCCTGGAGGAGTGACGTTTCCGGTAGTCGGCATGGTCGGCGGCGGTCAGCTCGCCCGTATGACCCACGAGGCAGGCATCCCCCTCGGCATCAAGTTCAAGCTCCTCAGTGACACCCCCCAGGACTCGGCGGCCCAGGTGGTGAACGAAGTCGTCGTCGGCGACTATCGCGACCTGGACACGCTGCGCGCCTTCGCGCGCGGCTGCGACGTGATCACCTTCGATCACGAGCACGTACCGACCGAGCACCTGCGGGCCCTGGAGGCGGACGGCATCCCCGTGCGTCCAGGCCCCGACGCGCTGGTGCACGCCCAGGACAAGGGGGTGATGCGCGCGAAGCTCACCGAGATCGGCGTGCCCTGCCCCCGCCACCGCATCGTGAAGGACCCGGCGGACGTCGCGGCCTTCGCCGAGGAGGCCGGGGGCTTCCCCGTCGTCCTCAAGACGGTCCGCGGCGGCTACGACGGCAAGGGCGTGTGGGTGGTCCGTTCCGAGGCGGATGCCGCCGAGCCGTTCCGGGCCGGTGTCGCGGTCCTCGCCGAGGAGAAGGTCGACTTCGTACGGGAGCTGGCGGCCAACATCGTCCGCTCGCCGCACGGCCAGGCCGTCGCCTACCCGGTCGTCGAGTCGATCCAGGTCGACGGCGTCTGCGACACGGTCATCGCCCCGGCCCCGGAGCTGGACGAGCGGCTCGCCGGCGAGGCCCAGCAGCTCGCCCTCCGCATCGCCGCCGAACTCGGCGTCGTCGGACACCTCGCCGTCGAGCTCTTCGAGACCGCGGACGGACGCATCCTGGTCAACGAGCTGGCCATGCGCCCGCACAACTCCGGGCACTGGACCCAGGACGGCGCGATGACCTCGCAGTTCGCCAACCACGTCCGGGCCGTCCTCGACCTGCCGCTCGGCGACCCCCGCCCGCGCGCCACCTGGACGGTCATGGCCAATGTGCTCGGCGGCGACTACCCCGACATGTACCAGGGGTACCTGCACTGCATGGCCCGCGACCCGCAGCTCAAGATCCACATGTACGGCAAGGACGTGAAGCCCGGCCGCAAGGTCGGACACGTCAACACCTACGGCGACGACCTGGCGGACGTGCGGGAGCGCGCCCGGCACGCGGCCGACTACCTGCGAGGAACGATCACCGAATGACTTCCCCCGCCGCCGCGCCCCTCGTCGGCATCGTCATGGGCTCGGACTCCGACTGGCCCGTCATGGAGGCAGCGGCCAAGGCCCTCGACGAGTTCGAGATCCCCTACGAGGTCGACGTCGTCTCCGCCCACCGCATGCCGCGCGAAATGATCGCCTACGGGGAGAACGCCGCCGACCGCGGCCTCAAGGCGATCATCGCGGGCGCCGGCGGCGCCGCACACCTGCCGGGCATGCTCGCCTCCGTCACCCCGCTGCCGGTCATCGGCGTCCCGGTCCCGCTGAAGTACCTGGACGGCATGGACAGCCTGCTGTCCATCGTGCAGATGCCGGCCGGCGTCCCCGTCGCGACCGTCTCCGTCGGCGGCGCGCGCAACGCGGGCCTGCTCGCCGCGCGCGTCCTCGCCGCCCACGACAGCGAGCTGCTGGCGCGGATGCGGGAGTTCCAGCAGGAGCTGAACGACCAGGCGACGGAGAAGGGCAAGCGGCTGCGCGCCAAGGCCGACGGCGCCGACACCTTCGGCTTCGGGAAGTAGGCCGCGATGGACCAGCTGGAGCGGGCGGCGGAACTCCTCGCCGAGTACCCCGTCGTCGACGGCCACAACGACCTTCCGTGGGCGCTGCGCGAACAGGTCGGCTACGACCTGGACGCCCGTGACATCGCCACCGACCAGTCCGCCCATCTGCACACCGACATCCCGCGGCTGCGCGCGGGCGGTGTCGGCGCCCAGTTCTGGTCCGTCTACGTACGGTCCGACATGGCGGGCGACCAGGCCGTCAGCGCCACCCTCGAACAGATCGACGTGGTCGCCGAGCTGATCGCGCGCCACCCCGCCGACCTGCGGCGCGCCCTGACCGCCGACGACATGGAGGCCGCCCGCGCCGAGGGCCGCATCGCCTCCCTGATGGGCGCCGAGGGCGGGCACTCCATCAACGACTCGCTGGGCACCCTGCGCGCCCTGCACACCCTCGGCGTGCGCTACATGACGCTCACCCACAACGACAACATCGCGTGGGCGGACTCGGCGACCGACGAGCCGGGCGTCGGCGGTCTCTCCCCCTTCGGCCACGAGGTCGTACGGGAGATGAACCGCACCGGCATGCTGGTCGACCTCTCCCATGTGGCGGCCACCACGATGCGTGACGCGCTCGACACCTCCACCGCGCCGGTGATCTTCTCGCACTCCTCGTCGCGTGCGATCTGCGACCACCCGCGCAACATCCCCGACGACGTCCTCGGCAGGCTCCCGGCCAACGGCGGCGTCGCCATGGCGACCTTCGTACCGAAGTTCGTCCTCCCGGCGGCCGTCGCCTGGACCCTGGCCGCGGACGAGAACCTGCGGACCCACGGCCTGCACCACCTCGACACCACGGCGCGGGCCAAGAAGATCCACGCCGACTTCGAGGCGGCCCACCCGCGCCCGGTGGCCACGGTGGCGACGATCGCCGACCACCTCGACCACATGCGCGAGGTCGCCGGCATCGACCACATCGGCATCGGCGGCGACTACGACGGCACGGCCTTCCTCCCGGACGGCCTCCAGGACGTCGCCGGATACCCGAACCTGATCGCGGAGCTGCTCGGCCGCGGCTGGTCCGGCACCGACCTCGCCAAGCTCACCTGGCAGAACGCGGTACGGGTACTGCGTGACGCCGAAGACGTCGCGCGCGATCTGAGCGCGCGCCGGGCGCCGTCCCACGCCACGATCGAGCAGCTGGACGGCCGGGCCGGCTGAGCCGGAGCTGTCGCGTGCGGGGCACCCCCGGGGTGCCCCGCACGTTTTTCGACGCGCACGCAGCCGGGCCGACCCGCACCCACACAGCAGGTCAGCCCGCACACAAGCAGCAGGTCAGCCCGCACACAGCCAGCAGGTCAGCCCGCACACAGACAGAACGGGTGCCCCGCAGGATCCGCGTACACCCTGAAGGTCCGCTCCCGGTCCTCCGCGTCCAGCACGCGCGCGCCCAGCGCGAGCACCTCCCGCTCCGCCGCGTCCAGATCCGGCACGGTCAGATCCAGGTGGAACTGCTGCGAACCGTCCGGACGGGGCCACCGCGGCGGTACGAAACCGGGCGCGGCCTGGAACGCGAGCGGTGTGGCCGCGCCGCCGGTCAGCTCCACCCAGTCCTCGCCGCCGTCCTCGACCTTTCCGCCGAGCAGCCCGGCGTAGAACCCGGCGAGCGCGACCGGGTCGGGGCAGTCCAGAACGACGGCCCCCAGTGTGGCGACAGCCATGACACTTCCTCCTTCGAGCAGGGACATCACGCGAGCAAGGGGTTACCTCTAAACTGGTCCAACAGGTAACTGTTACTGCATGCTGCCGCACTGGAAGTAACGTCGCAACCATGAATGGGAAAGATTCCGCGCCCGGTGGACTCGCGTTGATCGAGGCCCTGGTCAACACGCTGGACGTCGAGACCGGTGCGGACACGCTCGACACGGCCGACGGGCGCGCCGCCTTCTCCCTCGCCGAGTCCGACGCCCCGGACGCCCGCGCCCTGCGCGAGGCGCTCCGCGCCGCCTGCCTCGCCCACGCCGGGCACCATCCGCCGGACGGAGCCGCGGCGCCCCCGCTCGACCGGCTCCTCGCCGAAGCTCCGCTGCGCGTCACCGTGGACGCGGCGGGCGCCGCCTCACTGCGGCCCACCGAGGAACCGGCCGGCCTGACCGCCCGGGTCGCGGCGGCCATCGCCGCCGCGGCGGCCGACGGCACCTGGGCGCGGCTCAAGGCGTGCGAGGCCGAGGACTGCCAATGGGCGTACTACGACCGCAGCCCGGCCGGGCGCCGCCGCTGGTGCTCCATGTCGGTGTGCGGCGCCCGCGCGAAGATGCGCACCTACCGCGCGAAGCGCGGCTGAGGACCGCGAAGGCCGAGGACGCTGCGGACTCCCGGGCGCCGGGGCCCGGAGGCCGGGCCCTTCCGGCGCGTCAGGTCATTCCTCCGGCTCAGGCCTTCGGGCGTCCCATCGCACGGTACGTCCAGCCGGCCGCGCGCCACAGCTCGCTGTCGAGGGCGTTGCGGCCGTCCAGGATGATCCGGCGCGACGCGACCTCGCCGAGCGCCGCCGGGTCCAGCTCGCGGAACTCGCGCCACTCCGTCAGATGCAGCACCACATCCGCGCCGCGCACCGCGTCCAGCGCCGAGTCCGCGTAACCGAGGGTGGGGAAGAGCCGCCGGGCGTTGTCCATGCCCTTCGGGTCGAAGACCGTGACCTGCCCGCCCTGCAGATGGATCTGCCCGGCCACGTTCAGCGCCGGCGAGTCCCGCACGTCGTCGGAGTCGGGCTTGAACGTCGCGCCCAGGACCGCCACCCGCTTGCCGAGGAACGAATCGCCGCCCACGGCCTCCCTGGCCAGTTCCACCATGTGGCCGCGGCGGCGCATGTTGATCGAGTCGACCTCGCGGAGGAAGGTCAGCGCCTGGTCCGCGCCCAGCTCGCCGGCGCGCGCCATGAACGCCCGGATGTCCTTGGGCAGGCAGCCGCCGCCGAAGCCGATCCCGGCCCGCAGGAACTTGGACCCGATCCGCTCGTCGTGGCCGATCGCCTCGGCCAGCTTCTTCACGTCGCCGTCGGCGGCCTCGCAGACCTCCGCCATGGCGTTGATGAACGAGATCTTCGTGGCCAGGAACGAATTGGCCGCGGTCTTCACCAGCTCGGCGGTCGGGAAGTCCGTCACCACGAACGGCGACCCCTCGGCGACCGGCACGGCGTACACCTCGCGCAGCAGCTTCTCGGCCTGCTCGCTCTCCACGCCGACGACGATCCGGTCCGGGTGCAGGGTGTCCTTCACGGCGAAGCCCTCGCGCAGGAACTCCGGGTTCCAGGCCAGCTCCGCGTCGGCGCCCACCGGCGCCAGCTCCGCCAGCCGTGCCGCGAGCCGGGCCGCCGAACCCACCGGGACGGTCGACTTCCCGACGACCAGGGCGGGCCGGGTCAGATGCGGCGCCAGCGACTCGAAGGCGCTGTCGACGAAGCTCATGTCGCAGGCGTACTCACCGTGCTTCTGCGGAGTGTTCACGCAGACGAAGTGCACATCGCCGAAGGCCGCGACCTCCTCCCACGAGGTGGTGAACCGCAGCCGCCCGGTGGCTCCCTCGATGCCCTCGACGTGCTTGCGCAGCAGTTCCTCCAGGCCCGGCTCGTACATCGGAACCCTGCCGGCGCTCAGCATCTCGATCTTCTCGGGCACGACATCGAGGCCGAGCACTTCGAAGCCCAGTTCCGCCATGGCCGCGGCGTGGGTGGCGCCGAGGTAGCCGGTACCGATCACAGTGATCCTGAGGGCCATGAAGTGCTCCTGTGAGATGCGGACAGACGTGCGGTGAACGAGCATAGTCGTGCTCCCGAAGCCCAGGTCTTCCGCCCGCCCGCACCCCTTTTTCCCCCCTTCGCCCACCCCTGTCGTCAAGCTCACGCGGGCATTGCGTAGGCCATTGCGGGAGCGGAGCCCTAAAATTGAGTTACTTAACGGTAGTTAGCGTCTTGGGGAGTGAACGTCTTGGCGGGTTCGACCGATTTCGACCTGTACCGTCCGGCCGAGGAGCACGAGATGCTTCGCGAGACGGTGCGCGCGCTCGCCGAGGCGAAGATCGCCCCGTACGCGGCGGCGGTCGACGAGGAGGCGCGCTTCCCGCAGGAGGCGCTGGACGCCCTGACCGCCGCGGACCTCCAGGCGGTGCACGTACCCGAGGAGTACGGCGGCGCGGGCGCCGACGCCCTCGCCACGGTCATCGTGATCGAGGAGGTGGCCCGCGTCTGCGCCTCCTCCTCCCTCATCCCGGCCGTGAACAAGCTCGGCTCGCTCCCCGTGATCCTCGCCGGCTCCGAAAGCCTGAAGAAGAAGTACCTGGGCCCGCTCGCCAAGGGCGACGCGATGTTCTCGTACTGCCTCTCCGAGCCCGACGCGGGTTCCGACGCGGCGGGCATGAAGACCCGGGCCGTGCGCGACGGCGACTTCTGGGTGCTCAACGGTGTGAAGCGCTGGATCACCAACGCGGGCGTCTCCGAGTACTACACGGTGATGGCCGTCACCGACCCGACCAAGCGGTCCAAGGGCATCTCCGCGTTCGTCGTCGAGAAGTCGGACGAGGGCGTCTCCTTCGGCGCTCCGGAGAAGAAGCTCGGCATCAAGGGATCCCCGACCCGCGAGGTCTACTTCGACAACGTCCGGATCCCCGCCGACCGCATCATCGGCGAGGAGGGCACCGGCTTCGCCACCGCGATGAAGACCCTGGACCACACCCGCATCACCATTGCGGCCCAGGCCCTCGGCATCGCGCAGGGCGCCCTCGACTACGCCAAGGGCTACGTCCAGGAGCGCAAGCAGTTCGGCAAGCCGATCGGCGACTTCCAGGGCGTCCAGTTCATGCTCGCCGACATGGCCATGAAGCTGGAGGCGGCCCGCCAGCTCACCTACTCGGCCGCCGCCAAGTCCGAGCGCCTCGACGGCGACCTCACGTTCTTCGGCGCCGCGGCCAAGTGCTTCGCCTCCGACGTCGCGATGGAGATCACCACGGACGCGGTCCAGCTGCTCGGCGGCTACGGCTACACGCGGGACTACCCGGTGGAGCGGATGATGCGCGACGCGAAGATCACCCAGATCTACGAGGGCACGAACCAGGTCCAGCGCATCGTGATGGCGCGGAACCTGCCGTAGCAGGGCTTTCGCAGGTCATCAGCTTTCTGGGGTGCTGACCTGCGCAGAGCGGAAGTCCCAGCCGGTTGGCCGGCTGGGACTTCTTCCGTTGCTCCGACGTGGCCCGTTCATTTTCCGTCAGATCGGACCGTGTACATCTCGTGCGGGGTATCTCGCTCCCGGACTGCCTCGAACGCAGTCGAAGGCCCTGCGCGAGGAAGGTGCCGCGATCTGTTGCGTAGGTCGTCGGGCAGTCCTTGAGGTCGCATGTGCGTGCCGGCTTGGTGACCTTCATCAAACGGCAGATGATCGGCCGTGCAGGCTTCCAACTGTTCAGGAAGCGGGCACGACTTGTCCGAGACGGTCGGCCGAGTCACGGCTTTCTCAAAGGCCGTGAGTCGCAGTCTTGTTTCGGCGGAGATAGCCGTCATTGGGGCAGCCGGCATCCGGGTCCGCGGTCGGACACATCGAAGGGTCGTCCTCGTCGCCGAAAAGATGGACGTCCACCTCGCAGTCGCTGATGGAGAAGATCAGCGACAGAACGGTGCCGCGTGTGGCGGTCTCGTCAGCGGTGTTGAACCCGTCGGCTTCAGCTGAGGCATAGAAGGCCCAGCGGCCGGACGACAGGGCCGAAGGGTTCTCGCAGCGTGACGCGACGGGCAACTCGTCGAAGTTCTCCGCAGCGAAGGTGTGGTCCTCATGGAAGGTCAGGGAAGTGCCCGCCTCGCTGCTCCATCGCCCCTTCACTTGATCCGCTGAAATCTCTACGGCATAGATCGCCGCAGCCAAGCCGCAGGACACCGTCAGCGCCACCGCCACCCCTGTTAGGGCGATTGAGCGCCATAACTGTCGGCTCACGTCTCTCCCTTCCCAACCTCCCCGGCAGCCGCCAACCTCGCGGCCTCATCGACCGGAGTCAACTATATTTGAACGCGATCAAAATGGCGTAGTGATCCGCAGTCAAGGCAACCGGCGGTACGCAACGGTCCTCGCGAGAGTCAGTCAGGAATCTGACCCCGAGGAAGTGGAAATTCCGTCAGGCAGGCGTCACCGTGGCCACCACCCGATCCTGGAAGCGTTCTCGGTAACAGCCGCTCACTCTGTTGCTGCGGGAAGAGGTGGACAACGCGGACACCTCGTTGTGTTCAGCCGGTCATGGGCCACTGACTCTCCTCGGCTGAAGATGCACTGACCTCGACGCGTCGCTCTTCCGTGCGGCAGTCGCTGCAGTCGCGGCAGTGGCCGGGGTGGTGGGAGCGGAAGGCGCGGTCGCAGCGGTCGCAGTTCTGGAGCGGGATGGCGATGAGGCCGGGGCGTGCGAGTGCGACGACGTCCTGGGCTCCTGGTAGCGGTGGTGGCAGAAGAGTCGTGATCCGGTGCCGGAGGAGCTTGGCTGGGTGTTTGAGGGGCATGGGGAGGTCGGTGGTGAGGGTGTGGCGGATGGTGTCGGGGTGGGTGTCGCGTTCGAGCCAGGTGGCGACGCCGGGGGTGAGGGCGTGGATGTCGCTCTCGGAGAGGACGAGCTGGGGTGCGTGGCGGCGCAGGTCGGCGAGGAGCGCGGTGGCCACGCGGTGGAGCTCCGGCGTGAGTTCCTGCGGCTGGGGGAGCGGTGGTGGTGATGTCGTGTGTGTGGTGGGGGCCGGTACGAGGACAGGGGCGGGCTGGGGCTGGAGTGCGGGGGCCGGAGCTGGGCGCCGTTCGGGAGTGGTGGCACGTAACGGTGGCGTGGGCTGTGGGGTTGGCTTGTTGGGGGCCGTCCGGGGACGGGGAGCTGTGACGGGGTCGGCGGCTGCGCCGGGCTGGTTGTACGAGAGGGTGCGGGTGATGATGCGGCCGTTGGTGAGGCGTGCGCGGCTGCGGTGGAGGTAGCCGTGGGTTTCGAGTTCGCGTAGGGCGGCGGCGATGCGGGTTTCGCTTTCGGGGAAGCGTTCGGCGAGGTGTTTGATGCCGATTCTGGCTCCGGTGGGGAGCGCCTGGATGTGGGCGGCGAGCCCGATCGCGGTGAGGGAGAGTCCGCGGTGCTGGGTGAGGTGGTTGCCGATGACGGTGAAGCCTGCGGCATGCCGGGAGTTGATGTGGATGACACCGGATGAGGGTGTGGCGTCTCCGGGTACGGGAGACGGGGCGCGCGGGGGCGCGCTAACCTGCGGGGTATCCATCGGGAAGCTCCTACTTCCTCGGTGGTCAGGCCCTCGACTGAGATTGGCGTCTCGTCGGGGGCCGTCGCATGTCTGGAGTTGTCGCGGCGAGCATATGCCAGCCAACCCGCTTGAAATCCAGCTCAGTTGCCCTATTTCACCCGCGAGAGTGACGGGGGTCGGGTTTGGGTGGGGAGGGTAATTTCCCCAGGTTCTTTAAAGCTTTATGCGTCGCGGAATGCGGGGACGTGGCGCACCGGGTCGTGGGTTTCCGCGACCCGGTGGAGTGGTCGTGGTGCGAGGTCGAGTTCGGCCCAGACGGTCTTGCGCGGGACGGGTCCGACATCGATGCCCCAGCGGTCGGCAAGCGCCTCGACGATCAGCAGACCGCGCCGGACGGGAGCGGAATGTTCGGTTCGGGTGATGTGTTGGTTCACGTCACTCAGCGTGGCCGCGCCCTGCGTACCGTGAACAGCAACAAGCCCCTTACGTACGGTGATTGTCCCGTGCTTGTCCAGTGCTGTCCCGGCTGTCCGGGGTGACGTGTCGGGGAGACCGGGGGTTGAGTCAAGACGGCAGAACGCGTCGGAAGTGGGGCACGGATGAGCGTGGATGGGACCGGTACGGAACGCGGTGACGCCGGGGCGGACGAGCCGGGCTGGGACGTCGATCCCGATGACGAGTCGGGGGCGGCCGTGGTCGCGGCGGTGGGCCGCCAGATCAAGGCGTGGCGGGAAGCGGCGGGGCTGCGGGCCGGCGAGTTCGGGGCCGCGATCGGGTACGGGGAGGACCAGATCTACAAGGTGGAGGGCGGCCGTCGCATCCCCCGCCCGGAGTTTCTGGACAGGGCGGACGACGTGCTCGGCGCGCGCGGGAAGATCGCGGCGATGAAGCAGGACGTGGCGGAGGTCCGGTACCCGAAGAAGGTGCGGGACCTGGCGAAGCTGGAGGCCAAGGTCGTCGAGCTGTCGGCATACGGCAATCACAATATCCACGGCCTGTTGCAGACCGAGGCGTACATGAGCGCGCTCCTCGCTACGCGTCGGCCCGCGTACTCCCAGGATGAGCTTCAGCGGATGGTCGATGCACGCATGGCCCGACGTTCTATTTTCACCCGGGAGCCCGCCCCGGAACTCAGCTTTGTCCAGGAAGAGGTGACGCTGCGCCGCCCCATCGGAGGGACACTGGTGATGCGCGAACAGCTCGAACACCTTCTGCAGGTAGGGCAGTTGCGGTATGTGGAGATCCAGGTGATGCCGACGTGCTGCGGAGATCACCCTGGAACGGGCGGGCGGATCCAGGTGTTGAAGTTCGGCGACGGCTCGGCGGTAGGGCGCACCGACAACGAGTTCGCCGGTCGTCCTGTCTCCGATCCGAAGCAGCTCCGGATCCTCGAACTGAGGTATGGCATCATCCGGGCTCGGGCTCTCTCGCCAGGAGAGTCACTGGCCTTCATCGAGCAAGTGCTGGGAGAGACATGATCCGCAAGAGCTCTGCAGGGGGCGCCTCCGGCTTGGAGTGGTTCAAGAGCAGCTTCAGTGACAGCAGCGACGGCAATGACTGCGTCGAGGTCGCTGCAGCCCCCGGCACAGTTCACGTCCGGGACTCCAAGAACGCTCAAGGCCCGCGCCTCGCCTTCGGCCCCGACGCCTGGGCGGGCTTCGTCCCGTACGCGGCCGAGCACTGATCCCGCTCGGCCGCCGGCCCGGACAGGGCGACTCCCGTCAGACCTCTTCGTACTCCCCGTCGAAGCGGTCGAGGGCCGCTTCCGTGCGGGCACGGAACAACGCGGTCCCGCGATCGTCGCGGAGGATGATCTCGTCGTGCGCGTACCAGCGTGAGCCCACCTGCCGGCTGATCGGGTACTCCGGGAACGGAAGGCGCTGGAAAGTGGCGGCGATGTCCTCAGGCAGGCCGGTGTCGTCGGAGGCGACCCATACCATCAGGTCTTCATCGGCGCACAGGGCCTCGGACAGGACGATCTCGACGAACGCGACGCTGACCCGGCCCAGCCACGCCTCCCAGTCCGCGGCGGTGGGCCGGGCGAGGTCGGCGCGGACCACGACGGGCGGGTCGTCCTGGTCGAGGTCCGTGACGCGTATGCCCCAGTAGGCGCAGGACTGGTTCTCGACGCGGAAGACCAGCACGCCGCGGTCCTCGTCCAGGTAGAGGTCCTGCGGCGCGAGCAAGACGTCCTGATTGCCCGTCAGGTCCGTGCGGCTGCCGAGCAGTTGGTAGCCCTCGCGCAGCGCGGCGGGCAGGGGAAGGCCGAGCCGGGCCCGGGTCGCGTCGAGGTCGGCGGGGGCGCAGCCGTCGGTCCCGGCGAGGGGGCGTTGGCTCCAGTCGCGGGCGAAGGCGCGGACGAAACGCCAGGCCGCCGGCCTGTCGGGCTGCTCGCCGACGGCCGCGGTGAGTGCGTCGAGGTCGAGCGCGGGCGTGAGGTTCGGGGGCTGTGGCTCCTGCGTCATGCGTGCGACTCTAGGCGCCGCCACTGACAGGGTTCCGTGTCCTCCTTCTCGTATTCCCCGTACCTTCCGTCCGCGGCCTCGGCACACTGGGTGCATGGTCGATCACTATCAGGAACCGCCGGACCACCTCGTCGTCAACGTGCGACACCGGGACGACCCCGTGTCCCTGGTCACCGAGGCGGACGCGCTCGCCGCATCCCGTACGTACGCGAACATCGTGGTCCGGGGGCCGCTCTTCGGCATCGCCGAGCAGCGCCGCGGGGAACGGCCGCGGTGGCGGCTGCTGACCGACATGGACACCGGCTATCCGCAGGATGCCCGCGACGAGTTGAACTCCCACCTCTGGTTCAAGGCCAAGGACGACACGGACGACCCCCGCGAGCGGCGCCTCCTGCTGGACGCGGTGGCCCGGCTGGAGACCGAGCCGCTGAATGAGCTGACCGTCGGTGACACGCGGTACCGCGTCGTGCGCGCCGACGAGTTCGCCCGGGTCGGCGGGGGCCGCCTGGAGCCGCCCAGGCCCACGGACGTCGACTCGGAGGGCTGGGAACTGCAGACGCGCACGCCCTCGACCACCAAGGGTTTCGTCGTCGACCACGCGGCGGCGGTGGGCCTGGTGGAGGGACTGGACCGGATGAGCCTGCTGTCACTTTCGTACACCTCGGAGCGCTTCCCGTCCGATGTACTGGCGGATTCTCAACGGGCGTTGCGGACCCACCCGGGCGTGGTCCTGCTGCCGGTCGTCTACCGGGTGATGGAGCGCAAGGAGAAATCCTGGTCGATGGCGTCGGGTCAGCACCCCACCCCGCAGGACGCCCGGCGTTCTCTGGCCGGCTATCTGAAGGAGGTCATGCCGCTGACCGGAGAGGTCGACGAGCAGGAGGCCGCCGTGTACGCACGGGCGGCGGAGGCGTTCACGCGGCGGCTCCGGCCCAACGAACTGACTGTACGGGGGCGTTGCTTCGAGATCGTCCGGATCGAACGCATGATGCGCATGGGGCCCGCGGGCCCGGAGGGGCCACGGCGCTCGGACACCGACGTCCAGGAGCCCATGCAGATCCATCCCGTGATGGACGAGTGGGGCAACATCTCCTACAGCGCGTAGCGGCGGGGCCGGCCCCCGGCGCGATCGTGCGGGCCCTTCGCCCACGGGCATCGGGGACCGGCCCGGCGCTGTGGTGGCGTACCTTCCCCTTCCATGACCGACATCACCGCACTCACCGGCCTGTTCACCGCCCTCGGTGCCGACGACGCCGAGGGCTGGGCCGATTCCGAGGCCGAGGAGAACATTCCGCAGCTCGCCCGCTACCGCTTTCTGCGCATGGTCTGGCAGGACATCGACGGGTGGAGTGCGGCGGCGCCGGACTGGGTGGAGGCCTACCGGAAGGACGGGCTCGCCGGCGGCGCCGTCGAGCGGGCGCTGGCCCTCGGCCTGACCCCCGCAGACCTGGGCGACATAGCCCGCGAGGTGGCGAAGGAGACCGCGTTCGGCCTGCTCTACGGGCTGGCCGACCCGGCCGACGGTGACCTTCCGCCCGAGATCGAGCAGCAGTTGCCCGGTTGGTGCCTGGCCGAGCTGACACCGGAGGGCGAGCCCACCGGCCGGGTCCTGGACGCGTTGTACGAGGACTTGGACGAGGCCGAGCCGCAGGGGCCCGCAGGAGGCATGTGACGACCGCGTTCGCCGGGCCCGGCACGGAACAGGGCCCGGCACGGGAACGGGGCCCGGTACGGGAACGGGGCCCGGTACGGGAACGGGGCCCGGTACGGCAACGCGGCGCCTTGGTACGGCAACGAGGCCCGTACGGCGAACCGTCCGGGCCCCGCGTCACCTTCTGCCGTCAGTTGCCGGAGACGGTGACCTTCTCGTCGTTGTTGAGCTGGTCCACCAGCTGCTTGACCTTGGCCTTGTCCCAGACCAGGTTCCCGCCGGTGGAGCCCGAGATCGGCATGTTCATCGACGTGCCGTCACCGCCCGTGACGCCCTTCATGGCGAAGAACATCTGCCCCAGAGACCAGAGCGACATGTCCTTGTCCACGATGAGGGTGTCCAGACCGGCACCCATCGTCGGGTACAGCTTGAACGGGTTGAGGACCGTGGACGGTGTCGCCGTCTGGCTCGCCAGCGCCGCGAGGAACTTCTGCTGGTTCTTCGTGCGGGCGAGGTCGGACTCGGCGAAGGCGTACCGGGTGCGGACGAAGGCCAGCGACTGCTCGCCGTTCAGGGTCTGCTTGCCCGCCTTGAAGTCGGCGCCGGACTTCTTGTCCTTGAAGCCCTTGGGGATGTCCAGCTCCACACCGCCGATGGCGTCCACGATCTTGGCGAAGCCGCCGAAGCCGATCTCGACGTAGTGGTCGATGTGCAGACCGGTGTTGAACTCGACCGTACGGACGAGGAGTTCGGGCCCGTCCTCGGCGTACGCGGCGTTCAGCTTCCGGAACCGGCCCTTGGCCGGGTAGAGCTTGCCCGACTCGGAGCCCTTGTACGAGGGGATCTCGACGTTCGAGTCACGCGGCAGGGAGACCAGTGTCGGGCCGTTCGATCCGTCGTGCAGGATCATCATCGAGTCGGTCCGCTTGCCCTCGGCCGAGCCGGTGTGGAGCCGCTTCTTGTCCTCGGCCGACATGCCCTCGCGGCTGTCGGAACCGACGATCAGGTAGTTGGTGCCGTCGCCGCCCTTGGGCCGCTCGATGACCTTGGAGAGGTCCACCTCGCGCTTGAGCTTGGAGTCGGCCCAGAAATACGTGCCGATGGAGACCGCGAGCACCACGACGACCAGGGACAGCGCGCCTATCTTTATTCGGCGGCCCCAATTGGGCGCGGGACGCCCCTGGATGTGACCGTCGTCACCCCGCCCGCCGCCGTGGCCGTCCCCCCGGCCGCCGCCGTTGCCCCCGCCGCCGTAGACCTGGCCCGTGTTGTAGCCGTTGTCGTACCCCGCGCGGTCGTCGTACCCGCCGGAGTGCTGCGGCGGCTCGGGCTGCCGCTGCCGGGGCGGCGTGGGTCGCTGCTGCGGTGGCGCGGGATGCCGCTGCACATGCCGCATCACGCGGGCGCTCTCGGGCCGGTCGCTGTCGCTGCCCTGCCCGTAGCGGTTGCCGCTGCGGTTGTCGTCGGTCCAGCCCTCGGGCCAATCGTTCATGCCGTCCAGTGTGCAGGCCGGGCCTACCACTCTTACAAGGGTGTACGGGAAATCGCATCAGGGCTGTTGCGAAGCTGATGCATTGCTGCCGGGCCGAAGCCCCCGCATAAGGTGGACGGTATGACAGATCAGGCCCCAAACCCGGAGGGTGATATTCCGGGCAAGCCGACCGCTGCTTCCCGCACCACCCTCAGCCACATCATGACCGGCAGCGACACCAATCTGCTGGGGACGGTGCACGGTGGCGTGATCATGAAACTGGTGGACGACGCGGCGGGTGCCGTGGCCGGCCGGCACTCCGGCGGACCTGCGGTGACGGCCTCGATGGACGAGATGGTCTTCCTGGAGCCGGTCCGGGTGGGCGACCTCGTCCACGTCCGCGCCCAGGTGAACTGGACCGGCCGCTCCTCGATGGAGGTCGGCGTCCGGGTCATGGCCGAGCGGTGGAACGAATCCACCCCCGCCCAGCAGGTCGGCAGCGCGTATCTGGTGTTCGCCGCGGTCGACGCGGACGGCAGGCCGCGTCCCGTACCCCCGGTGATCGCGGAGACCGAGCGCGACAAGCGGCGCTACCAGGAGGCGCAGATCCGGCGCACCCACCGTCTCGCCCGGCGGCGCGCGATCAAGGAACTGCGCGAGAAGCGCGTGGCGGACGGCATCGACGTCTGACCACGGCCCTGCCCAGGGTCACGGCCCCGTCCGCGGTCACGGCCCTGCCCAGAGGTCACGGCCCCGCCCAGAGGTCACGGCCCCGTGCAGGGGCAACGGCCCCGTGCAGGGTCACGGCCCCGACCGGGGTCACGGGCAGGCCACCTGATCGCCCGTGAACGTGCCGAACTCGCCCTTCGCCTCCTCGGCCCGCACCTGCCGCACCTTCTCGAAGTCCGCACCCGCTGTCACCCGCATCGTGGCGCCCTGCCCCTGCACCGCCCGCAGCTCGGCCCCCGGCAGCGCACCGGCCAGTGACTTCGCGGACGCGTCCCAGCGGGGGTCGTAGGTGATCAGGGTGCGTTTCAGGCCGTGCGGCTCCCCGTTCAGCGGGGCGCGCGTGGTGTTGAAGCCGGTGGCGCGCAGCGCGGTGTCGACCGTTCTGCCGAGCCCGTCCTTCGGAGTGCCGTTGTAGACCTGGACCCGGATCCGCTGCGGGGCGACATCGACCTTCACGGCCTTCGGCCCCTCGGGCCGCTCCGGGGCGAGCGGCCGGTCCTCGCGCAGTGCCTGGAAGAGCTTCTTCGACTTCGCCTCGTCCCAGGTGACCGTGGAGCCGATGCCCTTGACCGGGTGGGAGGCGTTCAGCACCGGTACGGAGGTGAACTCGGACGAGGCGGGGGAGAAGCCGCGCATCGCCTGACCGAGCTCCAGCATCTGCTCCGGGCCGAAGCCCTTGTCGGCCCGGACCGAGCCGAGCATGGTCGAGGCGACGTCCTGGAACTTCACCGGGTTGAGCAGCACACCGCTGCGGGTCGCCTGTCTGAGCAGCGAGGCGAGGAACTGCTGCTGGCGCTGCATCCGGCCCAGATCGGCGTCCGCGTCGATGTGCCGGGAGCGTACGAACTGGAGCGCCTCCCCGCCGTTCAGGTCGTGGGAGCCGGCGGCGAGATCGAGACCGGTGTACGAGTCCTTCAGCGGCCGGGGCGTGCAGATCTGTACGCCGCCCAGGGTGTCCACCGTCTTCATGAAGCTGGTGAAGTCGACCTCCAGGTAGTGGTCGATCTTGACGCCCGTCATGCGTTCGACGGTCCGCACGGTCAGTCCGGGTCCGCCCTCGGCGTAGGCGGCGTTCAGCTTCATCGGGTGGGCGGAGTGCGTCTTTCCGGTGGCCACGTCCTTGTGCTCGGGGATCTCGGTGTAGCTGTCCCGCGGCAGCGAGACGACGCTCGCACGCTTCCTGTCCGCCGACAGGTGCACCAGCATGATCGTGTCGGTGCAGTTGCAGGGCGCACCGCCGAGGCGGTACTTCCGCTTCTCCTCCGGGGTGATCTTGTCGCGGCCGTCGGTGCCGACGAGCAGCAGGTTCATGCCGTGACCGGCCCGGGGACGGTTCTTCATGTCCTTGAACGGGTCGATCCGGTCGATCCCGGTCTCCAGGCTGGTGACCACCGCGTGGCCGATACCGCCCGCCCCGAGCACGGCCACGGAGACACCGGTCACCACGCGCATCCCCCAGCGTGGCCGTGCGTCCCGCTTTCTGGGCGTGAGCTGCGGTGGAACCGGGCGGGTGCGCGAGGAGCGAGGGGAGGAGTGCGGTGTGGGCACAGGGGTAACCTCCGCGGTGCAGGGGGGACCGTTCGCACAGTAGGTCCATATGATCTGCACTCCGCGAAGCGACCCCGTGCCGCGCGCCGGTGTCCCCCATTCGCGGTAACGTGGCGGCCGAATACCGCCGCCCGGTGGGGAGCGAACCGCCGGCGCCCCCGAGGACCACCCGAGGACCACCATGCCTGCCGCGCAGCCCCCCGCCGTCTCCGTGATCATGCCGGTGCTCGATGAGGAACGCCATCTCAGGAGCTCCGTCCGGCACATCCTGGAGCAGGAGTACGCGGGGGAGATGGAGGTGGTGATCGCGCTGGGCCCCTCCACGGACCGTACGGACGAGATCGCGGCGGAACTGGTGCGCGAGGACCCCCGGGTCCACACCGTCCCCAACCCGACCGGACGCACTCCCGCC
The DNA here is from genome assembly GCF_042885475.1 of Streptomyces sp. NPDC058051. Taxonomy (NCBI): domain Bacteria; kingdom Bacillati; phylum Actinomycetota; class Actinomycetes; order Kitasatosporales; family Streptomycetaceae; genus Streptomyces; species Streptomyces sp. NPDC058051. Next base: position 34,033 of record NZ_JBHVRW010000009.1, on the reverse strand, counting down.
GCGCTCAACGCCGCGATCAAGGCGTCCCGCCACCCCATAGTCGTGCGGGTCGACGGTCACGGCATGCTCTCGCCGGACTACATCGCGACGGCCGTCCGCCTGATGGAGGAGACGGGTGCGCAGAACGTCGGCGGCATCATGCACGCCGAGGGCGAGAACGCCTGGGAGGACGCCGTCGCCGCGGCCATGACGTCGAGGATCGGCGTCGGCAACGCCGCCTTCCACACCGGCGGCCAGGCGGGCCCGGCGGAGACCGTGTACCTCGGTGTGTTCCGCCGTGAGGCCCTGGAGAAGGCGGACGGCTACAACGTGGAGTTCATACGCGCCCAGGACTGGGAGCTGAACTTCCGCATCCGCGAGGCGGGCGGCCTGATCTGGTTCTCGCCCGAGCTGAAGGTGCAGTACCGGCCGCGGCCCTCCGTCAGGGCACTGGCCAAGCAGTACAAGGACTACGGTCGCTGGCGCCACGTCGTGGCCCGTTTCCACTCCGGCTCGATCAATCTGCGCTACCTGGCGCCGCCCGCCGCCGTCTGCGCGATCGCGGCGGGCATCGTGGTCGGCGCGGCCGTCACCCCGTGGGCGTTCGTCGTCCCCGCCGGGTACGTCGCGGCGATCGTCGCCGGGTCCGTCCCGGCGGGCAAGGGCCTGTCGCTGAAGGCGCGGGCGCAGATCCCGGTGGCCCTCGCGACCATGCACATGTCGTGGGGGTACGGCTTCCTGACCAGCCCGCGCTCGCTGGCGAAGAAGGTCATCGCCGCCCGGCGCCCGGCCGTGACGGCGTAACGGCCGGCACGCGGTGGGGGCCTTCCGAAGCGCCGGAAGGCCCCCACCGTGCGTGATGCCCGCCTTCGGGGCTACCAGCCGAAGCCCGGCTGGATGTCCATGCAGGCCGATTCGTCGCCGCCGTTCAGCGCGCGGGCGCTTTCCGGGGTCTTCTCCGTGGCACTGGGCGGGGTGTAGGCCCCGTCCTCGCGCCAGTCGGCCCCCACGGTCAGGGTGATCCCCGAGACCTCGGTCGACTTCTTCACCGAGGTCAGCGGGATTCCGAGCGCCTTGGCGACGGCCTGGGCGTTGCCCTCCATGTCCGCGCTGGGGAAGAGCACCTCGGTCCGCGCCGCCGCGTCCGTGTTCTGCGAGTCGACCGTGGCCCGGTCGAAGCCCTTCCCGGTCAGCAGGCTCTGGACCGCCGTGGCGCGGCCCTCGGCCGGGTACTCGGTGGAGGTGCGGGTTCCGTTGCGGACGCTGACCGGGATCTCGGCGACGGGCGATGTCGCCTCCTTGGCGACCGCGGTCTTGCGCTTGGACGCCTTGCCGTCGAGCGGGACGTCGTCACGGACCATCTGGAACAGCTGATCGGCCTCGCCGGGCTTGGGCAGCACCCGGCCCTGGTTCGCACCCGTTGCGTAGACGTTCGGCATCGTCGTCATCGTGATGCGCTTGGTGGGTGCCTTCTGCAGTTCGCCCGCGAGGTCGTACAGCTTCTTGACCGTGTCGAGGCCCTTGTCGACCGTCAGCGCGTCGGTCGCCGACTCGGCGAGACCCATCAGCTTGCCCGGGTCGGTGAGCTTGGTTCCCGTGCGCAGCTCACGGACCATCGAGTTCATGTACATGTGCTGGGCGTGCGTGCGGCCGAGGTCGGTGCCGTCCTCGAAGCCGTAGCGGGTCCGCAGCCACTGAAGGGCCTGCTTGCCCTTGACCTTCGTGGTGCCTTCCTCCAGCTTCAGCCCGGAGCCCTTGCCGTCACGGGTGTGGGAGTAGACGTTGCCCTTGACGCAGACCGGGACGCCGCCGATCGCGTCGGCCATCGAGACCACACCGGCGAAGTCGATCATCATGAAGTGGTCGATGGTGATGCCGGTCAGTTCGTACCAGGTGGCCACGGTGCATCCGGGACCGCCACGGCCGAGCGTCTCGTTGGTCATCGTCAGGTTCGTGCTCGCGGGGTAGACCTGATCCGTCTTCGGGTCGGTGCACTTCGGGATCTGCAGCAGTGTGTCGCGCGGCATGCTGATCACCGACATGTTGCTGCGGTCCGCGGAGAGGTGGAGCAGCATCTGCACATCGGCCAGCGGCGCCGCCCCGAACGTGCTCTTGGCCCCGCCGAGCTTCTGGTTCGCCTTGGAGTCCCGTGCGTCCGAGCCGATGAGCAGGATGTTCAGCGGGGTCTGACCGGCGGCATTGGCCTTGTGATCGGCCATCTTCTTGTCGCCGAGCGTCAGGTCGGCCTTCTTGAGGTTGCCGTTGAGGTGCCTGTAGTAGAGGTATCCGGCCCCCGCGCCGCCGAGTATGAACAGGGCGAGAACCGCGGCGACCCAGCGCAGTACCCTGCGCTTGCCCTTCTTGCCGCGCCGCTTGGGGCCACCGCGCCGATGGCCGCCGTCCGCCGGCGCGGCCCGCTCACCGGACGCGCCGGAGTCCGGATCCTTCGGCGGCGCGTCCTCGTAGAGCCTGTCGTCCCAGCCGAGTTGGCCGGCGTGCCGGACGCGTGGTCGCGTCCCCTCCCCGGGCGTACTGCTCCGTCCCACCAGGACCCCCCTGCTGTTCAGACTTGTGGTGTGGCGCAGTGACCGGGTGTCACTTGGCGCACTCTGCCTTGGCGGCGTTCGCCTGCTGGATATTGTCCGGCGCCTTTGTCGGACCCGTGATCGGGATGCCCGCGCCCTTGAAGTCGGCGCCCAGCGTCAGCACCATCGCCTGGAGCCCTTCGGCGTCCGTGGTGCCCTGCTTCATGGCCGAGCCGGGCAGGCCCATCATGGCGGCCAGCGCGCGGGCCTGGTCTGCCTGGTTGGGTGCGTACTCCAGCGTCGTCGTCTTCGTCTTCGCCGGGGCGTTGGCCTTGTTCGTGGACTTCGGTACACCCTGGTCGTTCTGCAGCCAGGTGACCGTAGCCTGTGCGGCACCGGCGATGTCGCCGCCGTTGTACACATCTACACGCACGTCGGCAGGGTCGGCCTTGGTTCCCTTGAGGAGCGCGTCCTGCTTGCTCTTCGTGGCCTTCTTCTGCGACGCCACCTCGGTCAGGGAGGTGTCCTCCTGCATCATGGCGAACAGCGGGTCGGCCCTGGGCGCGTCCACCACGACAGTGGCCCTGACCTTCTCCGCCGGGTTGTCCCGCACCGGCACCGTCGTGAAGGTGATGTTCTTGGTGTTCACCTTGCCGACCTCCTTGGCCAGCGACGTCAGCTTCTTCACCGAGCCGATGCCGGAGTCCACGGTGAGCGCCTTGGTCGCCGCGTCCGCCAGCTTGTACAGCTTGGTCGGGCTGGTCAGGGTGTCGTCCGACTGCATCTGCCGGATCATCGAGGCGATGAACTGCTGCTGGACCTTGATCCGGTCCAGGTCGCTCTGATTGCCGAAGCTGTGCCGGGTCCGTACGAACGCCAGGGCCTCCTCGCCCTGGATCACGTGCTCACCCTCCGACAGGTCCAGATGCGAGTCCTTGTCCTTGACCGGCTTGGCCAGGCAGACCTTGACACCGCCGACCGCGGTGGACAGTTCCTTCACCGCGTTGAAGTCGACCATCATGAAGTGGTCGACCTTCAGCCCGGTGATCTCCTTGACCGTGTTCATGGTGCAGCCCGGGTCGCGGCCGTCCTGGCCGAGGCTGACGTTGAAGCGGACGTTCTGCGTCCCCGGGATGACCTTCTCCGAGCCGTCCGACTGCTTGGCGGTGCAGTCCGGGATGTCGGTGATCAGGTCGCGGGGGATGCTGAGCGCCGTCGCGTTGGTGCGGTCCTTGGAGACGTGGAAGAGGATGTTCGTGTCGGCGTGGCCCACGCTGCCCTTGTCGCCGTACCCCTCGTTGCCCTTACCGGTGCGCTTGTCGGTACCGATGATCAGGATGTTGAGCGGGGCGTTGGCGGTGACGACGTCCTTGTTGCCGGCGCTGCCGACGTCGACGGTGTTCAGGTTGCCGTTGAAGTGCTGGTAGAGGGCGTATCCGCCGACCGACAGGCCGACCAGTACGAAGGCCATCACGCCGCCCGTCCACAGCAGCGCCTTCTTGCGGCGCGCCTTCGGGGCCTTGCGGCTGCGGCGGCCCGCGCCCTCGGCACGGTCGGCACCCTCCTGCCCGCGCGGACCATGGGCCGAACGGCGGCCGCGCTGGCCCGGCACTTCGCGGCGCGGGTCGGACCCGCGCCCGTCACGCGCCGGACCCCGGCCCTCACCGCTGTGCCGGGTCGCGTCTCCGCGTTCGCCGCGACCGCCGTCGCGGGCCTTGTCTATGCGCTCGCCGTCATTGTCGCGGGCCGGTGTTCTGCGATGCGGGACGCGCGGCCCGGACGGTTGGGAAACGCCGGCTGAATCCCCTCCGGAATGATTCAGTCGCAGTTCGTAATCGCCGGTGTGCGGGTTCAGAACCCACTGGTCTGCGGGGTCGAATTCATCCGCCCGCCCACGACTTTGCGCATCCACGGTTGCTTGAGTCCTCCGTCGGGTGCCACGCGAGGCGCCATCCCCGGTCAGGCGCTCGATCCTTTACTCCGGAAGCGCGCGGCCGGGTGGCCGGAAGCACCGGATCGCGTCACACTATCGGCCCTGTTCGTCGTAGAGCGACGAGCGTGACAAATTCCACGGTCCTTACAACTGGTCATTCTGCTCATTACGCGCCGATCACCGGCTTCTGCTTGGGAATTGCTTTACTGCTTACACAGGTCGGCCGCCGCGTTGTTGCCCGAATAGGTGGGTGTGGGACTCGGGCCCGAGGCGTCCGGAGTATCGGTCGCGGCATTGTTTTTCCCGGCGTTCTTCCCGTCGTCCCCCTTGAGCCGGTCCGCCGGGACGACGGCGACCGGAGTGTCGTCACGCAACCGCTTGAAGAGGCGATTCGCGTCGGGCTGAACCAGTTCGTCCCGGTTCGGGTCGGCGGTGTACGGCTGCCGGGGCACGGTCAGGAACTGCACCTTGTCGGTCGGTACCTCGCGCAGGCCCCGCACCAACTCGTACAGGTTCTTGAGGCTGTCCAGGCCCGGATCCGTGGTCAGCGACTTGGTGGCCGCGTCCAGCACCGGGTAGAGGCGGGTCGGGTTGAGCAGGACGCCGTTGCTCTGCACCTTGTTCACCAGCGCGCCCAGGAATTGCTGCTGGCGGTCCATCCGTTCGGTGTCGCTGCCGTTGCCGATGGACTTGCGTGCCCGTACGTACCCCAGCGCCTGCTCGCCGTCGAGCCTGTGGCGCCCGGCGGAGAGCTTCAGATGGGCGTCGGCGTCGTCGACCGGCTTCTTGAGGCAGACCTCCACACCGTGCACCGCGTCGACCATGTCCTTGAACCCGCTGAAGTCGACGACCATCTGGTGGTCGATCCGGACGCCGGTCAGCTTCTCGACCGTGCGGGTCGTGCAGGCGGTGCCACCGAACTCGAAGGCCCAGTTGAACTGGGCGAATTGTTTCTTCGTCGCCGTACCGTCCGCCCTGTGGCAGACGGGGATCTGCACCATCAGATCCCGCGGCAGGGACATCGCGGTGACGCTCTTCCGGTCCGCGGCGAGGTGCAGCAGGATCGTGGTGTCCGAGCGCTGGCTGCCGCCGTCGTCGCGACCGTACTCACGGTTGTCACCGGCCCGGCTGTCGGAGCCGATGAGCAGGATGTTCTCCGCGTCGTGCACCACGGTCGCGGGCCGCTCCCGCTCGTAGGTCTTGAGCTCGGCGGCGGCCGATGTGTCGGTCCTGATGTTTCCGTCGAGCTTCTGGTAAAGCCACCAGCCGAGACCCGCGGCGGCCAGCACGACGAGCGAGACGCCGAGCGCGGTCCAGCGCAGCCAGCGGCGGCTGCGCCCGGCAGCGCCGCCGGAGCCATCCCCGGCCGGTGACCTGCCCTCGTCCGCGGCCGAGTCGTCGGAGTCATCCGGCGGGCCGGCGCTTTCGCTCACGTCTGCGTCCATCCTCACGTTCGGCGGCGCGCTGGGCCGCCGGTCGCACAAGTAGACGGCTGAACCTCACGCTTGGTTGTATTTCCGAGTGGTCCGTACCGCCGATCATGTACCGGAGTTGACGCGCAGACCCGAGGACTCGACCGGTATGGGCCGGACGAGTGATCCCCAGACCTCTTGTCACATCGCGGTGTTGGTGATCCGTTCGCTCGCGACGCGCCCCGCCAGACCGTCCTCGCCCAACTGCCCCAGGTGCCGGCACAGCACCACGGAGCCCCCGGCGGCCAGCGGAGCGAACAGCCCCGCGCTCAGGCCGTCCCAGGTGTCGTACGTACGGCCCGTCAGCAGCCGCGACCCGGCGGTCAGGCCGAGACCGGCCGCGTCCTCACGAGCCCGCGCCACCAGCTGCGCCGCCGTCAGCTCGGCGCCGTCCACCGCCAGCGCGGGAGCGTCCGGATCCACGGGCGTGAACGGAGCGAACCGGTCGCCCTGGCCCGGCACCTCGACCGCGTAGTCCGCGAAGCCCTCGGGCGCCTGCGGGAACCTGCCGCCCAGCGGACGCAGCGCCAGGGCGACCCGCTCGCCGCGGCAGGCGCGCGCGGCCTCCAGCGAGTCCGGGCCGCTGACGACGAGGTCGGCGCCGGCCGGGTCGCCCTGCACATCGGCGATCACGCCCACCGAGGAACAGGCGAGCAGCCAGACCGCGGACTGCCAGTGCGCGGGCAGCAGCAGGGCGAGCCGGTCGCCGGGCTCCGCGGCGAGGTCGCCCTGCAGGAGGTTGGCGGTCTTGGCCACCCAATTGGCGAAGGTGGCCACCGACAGTTCGACGCGTTCTCCGGTGGCGTCGTCGTAGAAAGTGACCAAGGGGCGGGTCGGATCCACGGCGAGCGCGGAACGCAGCAGGTCGGCGGGGGTGCGGTCGGTGGCGTTCATCCGCGCAAGGGTACGCGTCGGCGCCGGACCGCGCCGGAGCGGCGGATGCCGGGTACACCGGTTCGGCAGACGGTCCGTCAATCGTGGGGAAATACCGCGGTAGACGGAGTTGTCATGATGTGCCCAGGATCATTGTCATGCGTGCCTTCCTTGCATCCTCGATCGGTGTCGCCTGCGCGGCCGCACTCGCACTGCCGTCGGCCGTCCCCGCGGGCGCCGCCCCCGGCGTTCCCGGCGGGGCGTCCGACGTCGCGGGCTCGACGCAGTCGCTGCCCATGTCGCCGCTGTCCGCACCGTCCGGCCGGGCCACCGGCGTACCCACCCGGACCGCCGGGCCGGCCGAGCAGGGGCTGACCGAACGCGAGGTCCGCCCCTTCTCCCTGGCCGGCGTCGTCTGGGACGACGCCGGAACCGAACTCCACGGCTCCGTCCAGGTCCGCACCCGCGCCCGCGCCACCGCCCGCTGGTCGGACTGGCAGGACCTGGAGACGCACAACGCCGAGCACGGAGCCGACCCCGGGACCGCCGAGCGGGAGTCCGGCACCGTGCGCGGCTCCACCGCCCCGCTCTGGGTCGGCCCGTCGGACGGGGTCGCGGTCCGGGTGCGCCCGGACACCACCGACCCGCGGGACCGGACCGCGCCGGCCGTGCCGCTGCCCACCGGTCTGCGACTCGAACTCGTCGACCCCGGCAAGGACCCGCAGCAGCTTCCCGCAGCGGGCGCCGAGGCCGGCGGGGACGGCGGGGACGGGCGCACCGCACCGCTCGACCCGAGCGTGCTCCCCGCCCTGACCAAGGCGGAGACCGAGGCACGCGGGGAGGAGGAGGTCCGGCTCGCCCCCGGCTCCAGGCCGTACATCGGACCCCGCCCGCGCGTCATCACCCGCAAGGGCTGGGGAGCCGACGAGAAGCTCAGGGAACGCGCCTTCGTGTACACCAAGACCGTCAAGGCCGCCTTCATCCACCACAGCGCCACGGGCAACAACTACTCCTGCTCCCAGGCGCCGTCGGTCCTGCGTGGCATCTACCGCTACCACGTGAAGAGCAGCGGCTGGCGGGACATCGGCTACAACTTCGCCGTCGACAGGTGCGGAAACATCTACGAAGGACGGGCCGGAGGCGTGACGAAGGCCGTCCTCGGGGCACACACCCTCGGCTTCAACACCAACAGCACGGGCATCGCGGTGCTCGGAACCTTCACCCGCACGAACCCGCCCGCCGCCGCGGTGAACGCCGTCGCGAAGCTCACCGCGTGGAAGCTCGGCCTGTACGGGGCCGACCCGCGCGGCAGGACCACGCTCGTCTCGGGAGGCGGGAACAAGTTCAAGAAGGGCAGGAAGGTCAGACTCAACGTCATCTCGGGCCACCGGGACGGCTTCGTGACCGAATGCCCCGGAGCACGGCTCTACAAGAAGCTCGGCACGGCGCGGACCGGCTCCGCCCGTCTGCAGGGCCGCTGAACGGTACGGCGAGAAGCCCGCAGCGGCCGACGGGGCCGCCGGCCGGGACGGCCGAGCCGCTCTGCATACACTGGCGAGCCGAAACCAGGCCAGGCCCCACCAGGAAGCAGAGTCAGCGCTGTGACAGAGGCAAGAGAAGCGATCCTCCTGGTCGGCGGCAAGGGAACGAGGCTGCGCCCGCTCACGGTGCACACCCCCAAGCCCATGGTCCCGGCAGCGGGCGTTCCGTTCCTCACGCACCAGCTGGCGCGTGCCCGGGCCGCCGGGGTCGAGCACATCGTGCTCGCCACGTCCTATCTGGCGGAGGTCTTCGAACCGTACTTCGGGGACGGCTCGTCGCTCGGTCTCCACATCGAGTACGTCACCGAACGCGAACCGCTCGGCACCGGCGGAGCGATACGCAACGTCGCGTCCCGGCTCACCGCCGGCCCCGACGAACCGGTGCTCATCTTCAACGGCGACATCCTCACCGGCCTCGACATCCGGGCGCTGGTGGACTCGCACACCGCGTCGGGAGCGGATGTCTCCCTCCACCTCACCCGGGTCGAGGACCCGCGCGCCTTCGGCCTCGTACCGACGGACGACACCGGCAGGGTCACCGCGTTCCTGGAGAAGCCCCAGACACCCGAGGAGATCGTCACCGACCAGATCAACGCGGGGGCGTACATCTTCCGCAGGTCGGTCATCGACACCGTCCCGGCCGGCCGGCCGGTCTCCGTCGAGCGCGAGACCTTCCCCGGACTGCTCGCTTCCGGGGCACACCTCCAGGGCATGGTGGACTCCACGTACTGGCTGGACCTCGGCACGCCGCAGGCCTTCGTCCGCGGCTCCGCCGACCTCGTCCTCGGCCGCGCCCCGTCCCCGGCCGTCCCCGGGCGGTGCGGCGACCGGCTCGTCATGCCGACGGCCTCCGTGGCCGGCGACGCGAAACTCAGCGGCGGCACGGTCGTCGGCGAGGGCGCCCGGATCGGCGAAGGGGCCCGGATCGACGGGTCCACGGTGCTGGCCGGCGCGGTCGTCGAACCCGGAGCCGTGATCACGGACTCGCTGGTCGGAGCCGGGGCCCGGATAGGCAGCCGCACGGTGCTGGCCGGCGCGGTCATCGGGGACGGGGCCCGGGTCGGCGCCGACAACGAACTGCGCGACGGCATCCGCGTCTGGTGCGGGGCGGTCCTGCCGGACGCCGCGGTGCGTTTCTCGTCCGACGAGTGAGCCGGACACCCGCCACTGCGCTTACCCTCGACAGGCACCCCCGACGACCGAGGACCTCACCGTGGCAGGACGATTCGCACCCCGCAGCGCTCCGCGTGCGGCAGTGCCCCGTCAGGCGGTGGCTCCGGCGGCGGACGCGCTGATCCGCGCCTGGACCCCGCCGGGCCCGCTCGATCTGCGCCTCGTCCTCGGCCCGCTGCGCCGCGGCCCCGCCGACCCCACTTTCCGGATGACCCGGGACGGCGTGGTCTGGCGGGCCTGCCGCACACCCGCGGGCCCCGGCACCCTCCGCGTCACGGCACGGGACGGGCGGATCGACGCGATGGCCTGGGGACCGGGCGCGACCTGGCTGCTGGACCAGCTCCCGACGATGCTCGGCGCGACGGACGACCCGGACGCCTTCCGCCCCCGCCACCGACTGCTCGCCCTGACCCGGCACAGCCGCCCCGGCCTGCGCCTGCTCCGCACCGGCCTCGTCATGGAATCCCTGATCCCGTCGGTCCTCGAACAGAAGGTCACCACGGACGAGGCCTACCGCGCCTGGCGCCACCTGGTCCGCGGGCACGGCACGCCGGCGCCCGGCCCCACGGACCACGCCGCGTTCGGCGCGCTCGGCCTGCACGTCATGCCGGACGCCCGCACCTGGTCCCTGATCCCGTCGTGGGACTGGCACCGTGCGGGCGTCGACGCCAAGCGCTCGGCCACGATCCTGCGCGCGGTACGCGTGGCACGCCGACTGGAGGAAGCGGCCGCCATGGAACTCCCGGAGGCCATGGCCCGCCTGGAACTGATCCCCGGCATCGGCCCCTGGACCTCGGCCGAGACCCTTCAACGGTCGAACGGCGCGGCGGACGCGGTCACGGTCGGCGATCTCCACCTTCCCGGCATCGTCGGCCACGCCCTGGCCGGCAACAGGGACGCCGACGACGAGGAGATGCTGGCCCTCCTCGCCCCCTACGAGGGGCAACGCCACCGGGCGACCCGCCTCATCCTGCTGTCGGGCCACACCCTGCCGCGCAGAGCCCCCCGCATGCCGCGCGGCGACATCGCCCGGCTGTGACGGACGGCCCGTCCGTCCGGCGCGCCTCGGAGCCCGTCGGGCGGGGGCTCTCAGCCGCCGGCCCGCTTCCGGCCCGCCTCAGCGCACCGTGACGAACGCCTCCGCGTCCCGCGCCGCGCGGGGCACCGGTGGGGCCGCAGGCCGGCCCACCGCGACCGCCCCCAACGGATCCCAGGACTCCGGCAGCTCCAGCACCTCACGCACCACATCGCGGCAGAACATCGTCGACGACACCCATGCCGAGCCGAGCCGTTCGCCCGCCAGCGACACCAGGAAGTTCTGGATGCCCGCCCCCGCGGCGACGACGAACATCTCCCGCTCCGCGGTGTCCCGCCGCGCGTCCCCGTACGTGTGGGAGCCGTCCATCACCAGGCACGGCACCGCCAGATACGGGGCCCGGCGCAGCACATCGCCCCGCCGCACCCGCCGCGCGACCGACTCCTCGCTCCGGCCGTCCCGGCGCAGATCCGCGATCCAGGCATCCCGCATCGCGTCGAGCAGCCGGGTCCGCGACTCCTCGGACTCCAGCAGTACGAACCGCCACGGCGTGGTGTGATGCGGCGCGGGCGCCGTCACCGCCGCGGCCACGGCCCGCCGCACGGCCCCCGGGTCCACCGGCTCGTCGGCGAACTCGCGCACCGTGCGCCGCAGGGTCACCGCTTCCCGTACCGCCTCCGACGTACCGAGGCGGAACATGTCGTCGGCCGCGCCCCGCACCACCGCCCGGGCCCCGTCCTCGGAACCCGTCGGGTCCACGACATGGCCGAGCCCCCGCACCACCGCGACCGGAAGCCCCGCGGCCTTGCCCTTGACCAGATCACCGGCCGCGGCCAGCTCGTCGGCCGTGGCGACCACGGTCGCGCTGAGCGGATTGCCGTACGCGTCCGAACCGCCACGCAGATCGTCCAGCACCCGGACCCCGGCCGCCCCGATCGCGACATCGGTCAGCCCGGTGCGCCACGGGCGTCCGAAGGTGTCCGTGACGACGACCCCGACCTCGACGCCGAGCGTGTCGCGCAGTCCGTCCCGGATGGCGCGCGCCGAAGCGTCGGGGTCCTCGGGCAGCAACAGCACTGTCCCCGCAGGGGTGTTCGAGGCGTCGACCCCGGCCGCGGCCATGACGAGACCCTGCCGGTTCTCGACGATCCGCAGCGTGCCGCGCCGCGCCACCACCCGTACCGTCTCGGCGTCGATCGCCGCTTCCCGGTCGGTGGCCTCGACGATCCGGCCCTCCGCCTTGGAGACGATCTTCGAGGTGACCAGCAGGACGTCCCCGTCGGCCAGCCCCGGCTCGGTGGCGGCGATCAGCTTGGCCAGGTCGTCCCCGGCCCGCACCTCGGGCATCCCGGGCAGCGCCCAGACCCGGTAGGACGGCGGCGGGGCGGACGGAGAGGGGAGAGAGGGGGAAGGGGAGGACCCGCGCGATCCGGCGCTCACGCCCGGACCTCCTCGGCCAGCGTCAGCGCCTGCCGCGCCATCTCCGCCGCCGCGTCGACATCGGTCATCATCAGCGGCACGGAACGGCAGCGGATGCCCGCGGCCTCCACCTCGGCGACCGCGGCGGCGTCCACCGTGTCGACGAGCCATCCGTCGAGCAGTCCGGAGCCGTAGTGCGTGGCCACGGCCGATGCCGTCGACTCCACGCCCACCGCGGCGAGCACCTTGTCCGCCATGCCGCGCACCGGCGCGTCCCCGACGATGGGGGAGAGGCCGACGACCGGCACCCCGGCCTCGGCGATCGCCTCCCGGATCCCGGGCACGGCGAGAATCGTCCCCACCGACACGACGGGGTTGGACGGCGGGAAGAGAATGACATCGGCCTCGGCGATGGCCTCCAGCACGCCCGGTGCCGGCTTGGCCTGCTCGGCACCCACCGGCACGATCGCCTGCGCCTCGACGGAGGCGCGCAGCTTCACCCAGTACTCCTGGAAGTGGATGGCCCGGCGCTCGCCGTCCGTGACGACCGCGACGTGGGTCTCGACCCGGTCGTCGGACATCGGCAGCAGCCGGACACCCGGCTTCCAGCGTGCGCAGAGCGCCTCGGTGACGGCGCTCAGCGGATAGCCCGCGCCCAGCATCTGCGTACGGACGATGTGGGTCGCGAAGTCGCGGTCGCCCAGACCGAACCACTCGGGCCCCACGCCGTACGCCGCAAGCTCCTCCTTGACCTGGAAGCTCTCGTCCGTACGTCCCCAGCCCTGCTCCTCGTTGATGCCACCGCCGAGGGTGTACATCACGGTGTCGAGGTCGGGGCAGACCTTCAGCCCGAACAGATGGATGTCGTCACCGGTGTTGCCGATCACCGTGATGTCCGCGTCGGGCGCGGCCTGCTTGAGGCCACGCAGAAAACGAGCACCACCGATCCCACCGGCCAGAACCACAATGCGCATGCACAGCAGTCTGTCAGGCGGGTACGACATCCACGGCCGCCGGGGCGCATTGCGCCGTGTGCATCGGCATCTCGGTCAGACCCGGGTAGTAGATGTGCAGACTGACGGCCGGTTCGAGGGAGTCGTTGACCATTTCGTGCACGGAGCCGGGCGCGAAGACGCGCTGCGCACCGGGATCCAGCGCCCGGGCGCCGCACGCGGTGCGTTCGGTCAACCGGCCGTCCAGGACGGTCAGTACGCCGGAGGACGGTCCGTGGTCGTGCCGGCCGGTGCCCTGGCCGGGCACCCAGCTGAGCAGCCAGACCTCGTAACCGAGGGGGGTCCTTCCCGCTCGCACGGAGCCGGGAGCCGGGGGAACGGAGCGCAGCCGGTGGTACCAGCGGGTGCCGGCGTCGTACCGGACGAGCGGCGCCCACTGCGCGCGGTCGGCGGCGATCCGGCGGGCGAGTCCGGCGAACTCGGCCACGGTGGAGGGGTGCTCGCGGGCCGGCTGGAGGAGGTGCGGGACCTCAAGGATGTCGCCGGCGATCTGAAGGTCGCTGTCGCTGTTCATGGAAGCGGGGTTCCTCGGCATGGGGGGTGCATGTGCGGGGTTTCTCAGGGACCGGAGACCGGAGACGGAGAGCCGTGGAAGCGCGGACGCAGCGCTACGGACACGCTCTGCAAGAGCTCTGCGAAGAGGAGCTGGGTCAGAGCCGGAGCCTTACGGCGTCAACAGCTGTGACAGCTGGAACAGCAACAGCGGGCCTGGACAGCGGTGCGGAACCCACGGACGTGGGTGGCGAACATCGCTGCGGTCGCTTGCATGCAGTCAAGGAGACCGGCTCAGTGCCGCCCCTGTCAACCTGATGCCCGATTTGGGGGTAATGTTTCACCTCATCCGGTTACCGGGGGCAGGGAAAGGTTTGTGCGGTCATGGTGACGGAGATGTGGCGCATCGACCGTGTCCGTAAACGCCGTTGAGGTCTCGTGACCCGACTGTGATCTCGATCGCTTCGGTGATCGAATCGAAACATGGCGGTGGTCCCGGTCGTCTCACTCGGTGAGAGGAGGGGCGTGAGGGAGCCAGTGACATATGTCAGGTTTTTGGTGATTTACCCACTTTCCGCATACCCTTGGTTCCGCAGAGTGAATACCAGGGCCAATAGCAGATCTTCGCTTGACTGGCTCGGAACTACACGCTTGTAATTTCACTCGTGTCGTTCGGCCGCGATCAGTAACGGCCGCATCACGGGGACGCAAGAGACAGACGAGGGGCGCACATGACCGAGCTGTTCCAGCAACTGCTGGTCGAGGACGCGGACGAGGAACTCGGCTGGCAGGAGCGCGCGCTGTGCGCCCAGACCGATCCCGAGTCCTTCTTCCCCGAGAAGGGCGGATCCACCCGCGAGGCCAAGAAGGTCTGCCTCGCCTGTGAAGTCCGGTCCGAATGCCTTGAGTACGCGCTTTCCAATGACGAACGGTTCGGCATCTGGGGCGGCCTCTCGGAACGTGAACGGCGCCGCCTGAAGAAGGCCGCCGTCTGACCGCGGCCCACCGGAACACCACCACACCGCACACGAAGCGCGCGCCGGCCGCCCACCGGAGCGCGACCCACCACGGCCCGTCGCCTGCCCCGCAGGAGACGGGCCATCGCTGTGCCCGCCGCCCGTCACCGCCCTCGTTCCACCGCTCGGCGGCATCGCGGCGGCCCGTACCGTTAGTGTGGGGCCCCGTCCGAGACGCGCCAACGCCCCGACTGAGCGCGCGTGTACACCGATGCAGCCCCCGGGGGGACGCCCCCCGGACCCGGCCGGAGGGCCCGTACCTCGATGTCCGTGCACAGCCAATCGACGGCGCCGTACGCGGCTGCCGCCGCCCCAGAGTTCCCCCGGCATGTCGTCACCGCCGTGCTCGTCTCCCACGACGGGGCACGCTGGCTGCCCGACGCGCTCGCCGGGCTGCTCGGGCAGGAACGCCCCGTACAGAACGTCGCCGCCGCCGACACCGGCAGCGCCGACGACTCCGCACGGCTGGTCACCGAGGCGCTCGGCGCCGAACGGGTTCTGCACCTCGCGCGCCGTACGAACTTCGGCACCGCCGTCGACGAGGCGATCCGCACGACCGGCGTCCTCACGCCCGATGACCTGCCCTATCTGAAGCGCCCCAGCGGCTGGGATCCCGTCAGCAGGACCTGGCGGGACGACGCGTACGACCTGCCCGAACTGCCGCACGGCGAACCCGTGCAGTGGCTCTGGCTGCTCCACGACGACTGCGCACCCGAACCCGACGCGCTCGCCGAGATGCTGCGCGTCGTCGACACCGACCCGCACGCCGCGATCGTCGGCCCGAAGCTCCGCGGCTGGTACGACCGCAGGCAGTTGCTCGAAGTCGGCGTCTCCATCGCCAACAGCGGTCGCCGCTGGACGGGACTGGACCGGCGTGAGCAGGACCAGGGGCAGCACGACCAGGTCCGTACCGTGCTCTCCGTCTCCACCGCGGGCATGCTGATCCGCCGTGATGTCTGGGAGGAGCTCGGCGGGTTCGACCGCAGGCTCCCCCTGATGCGTGACGACGTGGACCTGTGCTGGCGCGCGCACGTCGCCGGGCACCGGGTGCTCGTCGCCCCCGACGCCGTCCTCCGGCACGCCGAAGCCTCCGCGCGCGAGCGCCGCCCCATCGACTGCGTGGGACGCTCGGTCGCGTCCCCGCATCGCGTCGACAAGGCCGGCGCCGTCTACACGATGCTCGTCAACGCACGGGGCAAGGCCCTGCTCTGGGTGATGCTCCGGCTCGTCCTCGGCACCCTGCTGCGTACCCTCGCCTATCTCGTCGGCAAGGTGCCCGGCCAGGCCCTCGACGAGGTCGCCGGATTCTTCGGCACCCTGCTGCGCCCCGGCCGGATCCTCGCGGCCCGGCGCAGCCGCGGCAAGGGCGGCGTCGACCAGGCCGAACTGCGCAGCCTCTTCCCGCCGCCCGGCGCGACCGTCCGTGCCACCGTCGAACAGGTCGTGGGCAACTTCGGCGGGGGCTCCGACGCCGACACGGGCGGCTCACGGCACGGCGCCGTGGAGTCCGGTCCCGGCGGCGACGACGCCGACTTCCTGGAGATCGAGCAGTTCGCGCGACTGAAGCGGATCGGACGCAAGCCCGGGCCGGTGCTCTTCGCCGTTCTGCTGCTCGTCTCACTCGTCGCCTGCCGCGGCCTGCTCGGCGGCGGAGCACTGGTGGGCGGCGCGCTGCTGCCCGCGCCCGCCGACGTCTCCGATCTGTGGGGCAGATTCGCGGACGGCTGGCACGCGGTCGGTACCGGCGGCACGCAGACCGCACCGCCGTACCTCGCCGCCATCTCGGCCCTGTCCGCGCTGTTCCTCGGCTCGACGGGCTTCGCGCTCACACTGCTGCTCGTCTGCTCGGTCCCGCTCGCCGGACTCACCGCCTACTTCGTGTCCCGGCCGCTGCTCGAATCAAGGCTCCTGCGGGCCTGGGCGAGCGTCGCGTACGCCTTCCTGCCCGCCGCCACCGGGGCGCTGGCGACGGGCCGCCTCGGCACCGCCGTCCTGGCGGTCCTGCTCCCGCTGATCGCCCGCGCGGCCATCTCCGCACACGGCATGCGGTCCACCGGCAACGCCCGCGGGAGCTGGCGCGCCACATGGGCGTACACCCTGCTCCTCACCTTCGCGATGGCCTTCACACCCATCGTCTGGCCGCTCGCCGTGGTCCTCGGCATCGGCGTGCTCGCCCTGCGCCGCGACGACATCGCCGCGTACGGGCTCCGCTTCCTCGCCGCGATCGGCACCCCGCTGCTCGTTCTCGCGCCCTGGTCGCTCTCGCTTCTCACCCGTCCGTCGGGCTTCCTGAAGGAAGCGGGCCTGGACGACGGTTCGGGCGCGGCCTCCGCACTCGATCTGCTCGGCATCAGCCCCGGTGGCCCCAAGGCGGCGGGTGGAGTGCTGCTGCTCGGCATCGTGTGCGCCGCACTGGCGGCGCTGCTGCGCGGAGAGCGGCAGTTCGCGGTGCGCAGCGCGTGGGCGGTCGCCCTCGTGGCGCTGGTCTTCGCCGCTCTCGCCAACGGCTCGGGCTGGGCCGGCCCCGCGACCCTCGTCTACGGCATCGCCCTGATCGTCGCCGCCCTCGTCGGCGCGGACGGGGCCCGGGTACGCGTCGCCGAGCTCAGCTTCGGCTGGCGCCAGCCCGTCGCCGCGCTGATCGCCCTCGCCGCGGGCCTCGCCCCGGTGCTGGCCGCCGCCGGATGGATGATCGGCGGGGCCGCGGGTCCGCTGGAGCGCCGCGACCCGGTGCAGGTGCCCGCGTTCGTCGCGGAGGAGAGCACCACGCGCGACCAGCCGCGCACCCTCGTCCTCGGCGGCACTTCGCCCGCCACGGTCTCGTACACCCTGGTACGCGGCTCCGGCGCGCGGCTCGGCGATGCGGAACTGGCCGAGGCGGGCGGCAGCAACAGCCACCTCGACAAGGTCGTCGCGCATCTGGTCGCGGGCTCCGGCGCCGACCAGGGCAGCCAGCTCAGCGGATTCGCGATCCGTTACGTGCTGGTACGGGACGGCGCTCCGAAGGAGATGAGCCGGGTTCTCGACGCGACCCCGGGCCTCAGCCGGCTGAGCCAGCTGGACGGCAGTGCGCTGTGGCGGGTCGACCGGCAGGTCGCCCGCGTCATGATCGTCCCGTCCGGTGCCGACGACGAACCGCTGCCCGTGGGCTCCCTCCCCGTCGAGGCGCACACCAAGATTCCGGCGGGCGGTTCCGGCCGGGTGCTGCGGATCGCCGACTCCGCCGACTCCGGCTGGGAGGCCACGCTCGACGGGCGTGCCCTGACCCCGAAGACCGTCGACGGCTGGGCCCAGGGCTTCGAGCTCCCCGCCGAGGGCGGCACGCTGGACCTCACGTACAACACCCCGCTCACCCACACCGCTTGGATCTGGGCCCAGTCCGCGCTGGCCGTGGTCCTTGTGGTCCTCGCCCTGCCGGGCCGCCGCCGGGAGATCGACGACGACCTGCCCGAAGAGGCCCTCTCGGTCCTCGCGGAGCCGGTCGCGGGCGAAGGACGCCGGGCCCGCAGGCTCCGCGCGGCGGCCCAGGCGGAGGCGGAGGCGGAGACCGCATCGGATCCGGTCGGCGGCGCCGAGGAGGCGACGGGGGAGTACGTCCCGGCACAGCAGACGGCCGAGCCGTACCCGCCCGGCGACCAGGGCGTGTTCGATCCGCAGGCCGACAGCGGCCAGTACGCGGCGGTGCCGCAGCAGGCGGCCGAGCCGTACCCGCCCGGCGACCAGGGCGTGTTCGATCCGCAGGCCGACAGCGGCCAGTACGCGGCGGTGCCGCAGCAGCAGTACGGCACATGGGACGGGTCGCAGTACCAGGACGCCGACTACCAGCAGTACCAGGGCGACCAGTACCAGGGCGGTCAGCAGCAGGACGGGCAGTATCAGGGCGGTCAGCAGCAGGAAGGCCAGCAGCAGGAAGGCCAGTATCAGGAAGGCCAGTACCAGGGCGGTCAGCAGCAGGAGGGGCAGTACCAGGACGGCCAGTACGGCACGCAGCAGGACCATCCTGCGACCGCCGACCCGTACCAGCAGAACGCCTACGACCCGTACGGCTACGCGCAGCAGCAGCAGTACGACCCGCAGGCCCCGTACGCCCCCCAGCCCTCCTCGTACGACCCCCAGGCGTCCTACGACTACGGCGCGCACGGCGGCCGGCAGGGCGATTACGACCAGCAGAACCCCGACGAGAACCCCGCCCCGGGCCACAACCCGTGGCCGACCGGTAACGCATCGCGAGGCGAGTCCGAGTGAAGTCTCCCAGCCTGTCCCTCATCGTGGGCGCTGTCGCCCTCGCGGCCGTCACCGGATTCGCCGCGCTCACCGCCCCCGGTGACGACGCCGCGGCGGAGTCGAAGTCCGCCCCGCGGCTCCCGGTGGAACGGTCCAGCCTGCTCTGCCCGGCGCCCGGTCTCTCGGACCTCGCGGAGACGACGTACACCTCCTTCACCCCGGCGGACGGCAGTGGCGGCGAGGCCGGTACGGCCGAACTGAAGCGGTCCACGGGCGCGGCGGCCGACGACACCGCGGCCGATGACGAGAAGAAGGACGAGAAGGACAAGAAGAAGGACAAGAAGGAGGAGAAGAAGGCGGAGTTCACGAAGCCGGTCGTCTCCCTCAAGGAGCCCGGGAAGCCGGTCACCGCCGACGCGTCCGGCGCCGACGCCCCGGCCCTGGTCGGCACCGCGACCGGCCGCATGGCCCCCGGCTGGACCACGCAGCAGACCACCACGGTCGAGGCGGGCGGCGCCCGCGGCCTGCTCGGCGTCAGTTGCACCGCACCCGACACGGACTTCTGGTTCCCCGCAGCGAGCACCGCCAAGTCCCGCGAGGACTACGTCCACCTCACCAACCCGGACGACACCGCGGCCGTCGCCGACATCGAGCTGTACGGTCCGGACGGCAGCCTCAAGTCCGATGTGGGCGAGGGCATCACGGTGCCCGCCCGGTCCGGTGTCCGTGTCCTGATCTCCACCCTGACCAGCGAGGCCACCGAGGACGTGACCGTGCACGTCACCACCCGTACCGGACGTGTCGGCGCGGTCGTCAGGACCGCGGAAGAGGAGACCGGCAGCGACTGGCTCGCCGCCTCGGCCGACCCGACGGGCACCCTGGTGCTCCCCGGCATCCCGGCGGACGCCACCTCGGTCCGTCTGGTGGCCTTCGCGCCCGGGGACGACGACGCCGACCTGAAGGTGCACCTGCTCGGCAAGAACGGCGCGATCTCCCCGGCCGGACACGAGGACCTCCACGTCAAGTCGCGGATGACCGCGGGCGTCGACCTCAAGGACATCACCAAGGGCGAAGCCGGCTCCCTGCTCCTCACCCCTGCCGGGAGCGGCAAGGGCACCCCGGTGGTGGCCGCGCTGCGCGTGGTCCGCGGCAAGGGCGACGCGCAGGAGGTCGCCTACATCCCGGCGACCGGACCGGTGGGCGCGCAGGCGACCGTGGCCGACAACCGGGCCAAGGGCTCCACCCTCTCGCTCACCGCGCCGGGCGCCACCGCCACGGTGAAGGTCACCGCCTCCGCCGGGAGCGAGGGCGGCGAACCGACCGTCAAGACGTACACGGTCAAGGGCGGTACGACGCTCGCGGTCACCCCGCCCGTACCGTCCGGGCTCAAGGGCAGCTACGCGCTGACGGTGGAGACGGAGTCGGGCGGCCCGGTCCATGCCGCACGCACGCTCGCCCTGCCGCAGGACGGCATTCAGATGTTCACCGTGCAGACCCTGCCGAACGACGGCGGAACGGTCGAGGTGCCGACGGCCGACCAGGACCTGTCGGTCCTGAACGACTGAGCGCGCGGCGGTACGGACGGGACCGTACCGCCGTTCGTCCTACTCCTGCCCGTACCGCGGATCGACCGACTCCGGTGACAGCCCGAGCAGGTCCGCGACCTGTTCCACCACCACCTCGTGCACCAGCAGGGCGCGCTCGTCGCGGTTCTTCGTCCGGATCTCGACGGGCCGCCGGTAGACGACGATCTGCGCGGGCCGGCCCTTCTCCGCGGAGACCGCATGCCCCAACGGCACGGTCTCCTCCTGGGGCCCCGGTACATCGAGCACCATGAAGTCGACATCGGCCAGCTGCGGCCAGCGCCGCTCCAGCCGTTCCACCGAGTCCTGCACGAGATCACGGAAGCTCTCCGCCCTGCTGACCGAGAGCGGCACCTGGGGCGGGGCAACGGGTCCGCGCATACCGCGGCCATGGCGGTCACGGCGGCGCGGGCGCGGCTCGGACGGGTGGGAAGGCACGGGACTGTCCATCACTGACGCAGGGTAACGCTCCGCGGGCCGGGCGGATCGCCGCTCCCTGACCCGGCGTCGGCATGTCCGACCCTGAACAATCCGGCCGAACAGGAGCCCGTTTCAGGCCCGGCTCCTGACCGCTGGTCTCCTGCTGAATGACAGCTTTTGTGCTGAGCGGTGACCAAAACCGTTGCCGGTACCACCTCCGCTCCCGGGCTCCCGCGCAGGTCAGAAGAGCCGCAGGGAGGGCGGTTGTGCCGCGGTTCACAGGGCGACACGGTGGGGTGAGCCGAGGGAGAGTCGTCGCAGCCCGCTCAAGAGTGCGGTACCGTCCAACATCGTGAGCCCTGTACGTCGCTGTTCGCGCACCGCGTGCGGCCGCCCCGCCGTCGCGACACTGACGTACGTCTATGCCGATTCGACCGCGGTCCTCGGCCCGCTCGCCACGTATGCCGAACCCCACTGCTACGACCTCTGTGCCGAGCACAGCGAGCGGCTGACCGCCCCGCGCGGCTGGGAGGTCGTCAGGCTCGCCGACCCTTCCGCTCCCGCGCGTCCCAGCGGTGACGACCTCGAAGCGCTCGCCAACGCGGTACGGGAAGCGGCGCGGCCGCACGACCGCGGTACAGAGGGCCGGGCCGGAGGCGGCCCGCAGGCCGCGGATCCGATGGAGGTCGCGCGCCGCGGCCATCTGCGGGTACTGCGCTCGCCGGACTCCTGACCGGGGCGACCGCCCGGCGTGTCCCGCCCGTGAGAGCCGACCGGGCTTTCCCGTGACGGGTTTTCCCGTGACGAGCCATGGACGCATCTTCGCATCTTCGTGACGAGTCATTGACGCATCTTGTCGTGGACACGACTATGCCCTCACCGTGTGAAAAAGCTTTCCGCATCACGGAATCCGGGGAGGTCTGTGTGTTTGTCCAGCAACTCGAACCCGTAGCCGATTCGCTCGCCCTGTCCGCCCTGATCGCGGCGCTTCCCCTGGTCACCGTGCTGGTGCTGCTCGGGGCTGTCCGGATGCGGGCGCACCGGGCCGGGCTCATCGGCCTCGCCGTCGCGGTCGCCGTCGGCTCGCTCGTGTACGGCATGCCGCTCGGCCAGGCCCTCTCCGCAGGCGCACAGGGCGTGCTCTTCGGGCTCTTCCCCATCATGTGGATCGTGGTCAACGCCCTCTGGGTGTACCGGATGACCGTACGGACTCAGCACTTCGACATCCTCCGCCGCTCCTTCGGCAGGCTCTCGGACGACCCGCGCATCCAGGCGCTGGTCATCGCCTTCTGCTTCGGCGCGCTCCTCGAAGCCCTCGCCGGATTCGGCGCGCCCGTCGCGATCTCCTCCGTGATGCTGGTGGCGCTCGGCTTCGACCCGGTCAAGGCGGCCGTCGTCTCGCTCGTGGCCAACACCGCACCGGTCGCGTTCGGAGCCATGGGCACCCCCGTGGTGACGCTCGCCCAGGTCACCGGGCTGCCGCTGGACGACGTGGCCTCCGTCGTCGGCCGCCAGACCCCGCTGCTGGCCCTGTTCGTCCCCCTGATCCTGGTCTTCCTCGTGGACGGGAGGCGCGGGCTGCGCGAGACCTGGCTGCCCGCGGTCGTCTGCGGAATCGCCTTCGCCGGGGCCCAGTTCGCCGCCTCCAACTACGTCTCCGCCCAACTCGCCGACATCGCCGCCGCGCTGGTGGGCGCGGCAGCGCTGATGGCCGTCCCCGCGGCACGCAGGCCGGCCGAGGAGCCGGTGCGTGCGGCAGTCCTGACCGGCGTACGGAGCGAGGACCTCGACCGTGAGGACCCGCGCCGCGAAGTACTGCGCGCCTACGCCCCGTACGCCCTCATCGTCGCCGTCTTCTCCGTCGCGCAGATTCCGCCGGTCAAGGATCTGCTGGCCGGGGCGACCCGGGTCTTCGACTGGCCCTTCCTCGATGTCGCGAACCCGGCGGGCAAGCCGGTCGGCGCCAATCTCTTCACGCTTCCGGTCATCGCCACCGGCGGCACCCTCGTCCTGCTGGCCGGGCTGGTCACCACCCTCGTGCTCGGCGTACGGCCCCGGGACGCGGCGCGCGAGTGGGCGGGCACGGTGCATGAACTGCGGTACGCGATCCTCACCGTGACCTCCGTGCTCGCCCTCGCGTACGTCATGAACCTCTCCGGGCAGGCCGCCACGATCGGCCAGTTCGTGGCGGCGGCGGGCGCCGGACTGGCGTTCCTCTCGCCGGTGCTCGGCTGGTTCGGTGTCGCGGTCTCCGGCTCCGACACCTCCGCGAACGCCCTGTTCGGAGCACTCCAGGTCTCCGCGGCACGCGAATCGGGCCTCTCGCCGGAGCTGCTCGCCGCGGCGAACAGCTCCGGCGGGGTGCTCGGCAAGATGATCTCTCCGCAGAATCTGACGATCGCCTGCGCGGCGGTCGGCCTGGCCGGACGCGAGGGAGACCTGTTGCGCAAGGTGCTGCCGTGGAGCCTGGGACTGCTGCTTGTCATGTGTCTGATCGTGCTGGCGCAGAGCACGGCGGTGCTGGGCTGGACGCTGCCGTGAGCGGGGGAGCGGGCCCGCCCGCCGATCGACGGCCACACGGTGGGCAGCCGCCTCTCCCGTCACCGTAGGCACAACCCGGGATCCGCACGGCTGCACGCACCCACGGCCGCACTGCCGCCGACCCCGCGACCCGCGCGCACCACCGCCGGGTAGTTTGGGCGGTCCGCAGGAATCTCAGGAGGACCGGCCCGTGGCTGCTGATCTGTCGCAGATCGTCAAGGCGTACGACGTGCGCGGAGTGGTGCCCGACCAGTGGGACGAAGCGCTGGCCGAGCAGTTCGGGGCGGCGTTCGTCGAGGTGACGGGTGCCGACGCGATCGTGATCGGCCATGACATGCGCCCCTCGTCGCCCGGCCTCTCGGGAGCCTTCGCGCGGGGTGCCGCGGCACGCGGCGCGGACGTCACACTGATCGGCCTCTGCTCGACCGACCAGCTGTACTTCGCCTCCGGCAGCCTCGGCCTCCCCGGCGCGATGTTCACGGCCTCGCACAACCCGGCGCAGTACAACGGCATCAAGCTCTGCCGGGCGGGTGCCGCGCCCGTGGGCCAGGACACCGGCCTCCTGGAGATCCGCACCCTGGTCGAGAAGTGGTCCGAGGCAGGCACACCCGAACCGGCCGCCACCCCTGGCACCGTCACCGAGCGCGAGACGCTCCCCGACTATGCCGCGCACCTGCTGTCCCTGGTCGACCTCGCATCGATCCGCCCGCTGAAGGTCGTCGTCGACGCGGGCAACGGCATGGGCGGCCACACCGTCCCCACCGTCTTCGCGGACCTCCCCGTCGACCTCGTACCGATGTACTTCGAGCTCGACGGCACGTTCCCGCACCACGAGGCCAACCCCCTCGACCCGAAGAACCTCGTCGACCTCCAGGCCCGCGTCGTGGCCGAGGGCGCCGACCTGGGCCTCGCCTTCGACGGCGACGCCGACCGCTGCTTCGTCGTCGACGAACAGGGCACGGGCGTCTCCCCGTCCGCGATCACGGCCCTGGTCGCGGCCAGGGAACTCGCTCGCAACGGCGGCCGGGGAACCGTCATCCACAACCTGATCACGTCCCTCTCGGTCCCCGAGGTCGTCCGTGAGAACGGCGGCACCCCGGTCCGCACCCGCGTGGGCCACTCCTTCATCAAGGCGGAGATGGCCGAGCACGGCGCGATCTTCGGCGGCGAACACTCCGCGCACTACTACTTCCGCGACTTCTGGAACGCCGACACCGGCATGCTCGCCGCGCTCCACGTCCTGGCCGCGCTGGGGAGCCAGCCGGGCACCCTGTCGGAACTGGTCGCCGAGTACGACCGCTACACCGGATCCGGCGAGATCAACTCCACGGTCGCCGACCAGCCGGGACGCACGGCAGCGGTACGTGAAGCCTTCGCCTCCCGTGACGGCGTCACGACCGACGACCTGGACGGCCTGACGGTCACAGGTCCGGACTGGTGGTTCAACCTCCGCGCCTCCAACACGGAACCCCTGCTGCGCCTGAACGTCGAGTCCCGCGACGCACGGACGATGACGGCGGTACGGGACGAGGTACTGGCACTGGTGCGGGCCCGGGCCGCGTAGGGCGTATCCGGCGCTGTCCGTCCCTGTCCTGCCGTCCCCTGCCTGCTTGCCCCGTCCTGCGCTGTCGGTTCAGGGCGGGGCGGACGCGGCACCGGCCGTCGCAGGCACATCGCCGCGGGGCCGCGCCCTTGTGGGGGCGGGACGACGGCGGTCCCCGCGAGGGCCCTGCTCGCGCACCGGCCCGGGCCGCGTTCCCCGCTCCCGCCCGCTCCTCCGCCCCGGCCGCACCCCGCACAGCCCGGCGGTAGGCTGACGTCGCCCGATCCGCGCGATCCCGAACCCCTTGAAGGGACACCCCATGCCGCTCGACGCCGGCCTTCTGGAGATCCTCGCCTGCCCGGCCTGCCACGCCCCGCTCGACGACCGGTCGGCAGCCGACAGCCCCGAGCTGGTCTGCACCGGCGAGGACTGCGGCCTGGCGTACCCGGTACGGGACGGCATCCCCGTCCTTCTCGTCGACGAGGCCCGCCGCCCCGCGTAACGGCAGGCGCGCCCACACCCCGCACGTTGATCAGCACGTGATCGGAGGACCGTCCCCATGCTCGACGAGTCGCTGCTCGACGCCCCGGAAGCCCTGGCCCGGGCCGACCGCCGGGGCCTGCTCCGCGGCGCCGCCGAGGCAGGGGCCCGGGTCCGTACCGCCGCCCGGCACGCCGCGGAGGCCGGGATCGCCGCGCTGAACCCGGAAGGGCGCCCCCGCGCCGTACTCGTCGCGGGTTCCGGCACCGCCGCGTCCGGCGTCGCCGACCTGATCAGCGCCCTGGCGGGCGCATCCGGACCCGTCACCCGCATCCAGCCCACCGGGGTCGCCCCCGCAGCGGGCGCGATGCGCTGGACGCTGCCCGGCTGGGCCGGCTCCGTGGACCTGCTGCTCATCGTCACCGTCGACGGTTCCGAGCCGGGCCTCTCCCTTCTCGCCGAACAGGCGTACCGCCGCGGTTGCAACGTCGTCGCCGTCGCGCCCCGCCAGTCACCACTGCGCGAGGCGATCGACGGGGCGCACGGACTCGTCGTACCGATGGCCTCCGCCCCGTACGGCGAGTACGACGCCGAGACGTCGGCCGCCGGCCCCGGCACGCTCTGGGCCCTGCTCACCCCGTTGCTCGCGCTGCTGGACCGGGTCGGCCTGCTCACCGCGCCCGCCGAGGCACTGCAAAGCGTCGCCGACCGCCTCGACCGCACCGCGGAACGCTGCGGTCCGGGCGTCGCCACCTACAGCAACCCGGCCAAGACCCTCGCTGCCGAACTCGCCGACAGCCTGCCCCTCATCTGGACGGAGGGCGAAGCCGCCGCCCCGGTGGGCCGCAGATTCGCCGCCGTCCTGGCCGAGCTGTCCGGCCGCCCGGCCCTCGCCGCCGAGCTCCCCGAAGCACTGCCCGCCCACGGCGCCCTGCTGGCAGGCGCCTTCGCCGCCGGGGCCGACCCCGACGACTTCTTCCGCGACCGGGTCGACGAGCCGGAGCCCCTGCACGCCCGCGTCGTACTGCTCCGCGACCGCCCCACCGGCGGCCTGAGCGCCGGACCCGCCGCTCGTGAGCTGGCGCTCGGTCACGACACCGCGATCAGCGAACTCGAACCGGAAGAGGGCACCGCACTCGAAGCGCTCGCCGAACTCCTCGCGGTCACCGACTTCGCCGCCGTCTACCTGGCACTCGCGTCGGCCGCCCGCGCCTGACCGCTCGAACCGGCCCGAACCACCCCGCTCCTTCGCGGCCCACCTCGATCCACGCATCTCACAAGGACCCACCCATGGACCGGCTCTCCAACACCGTGCGCCCCTACGCCTGGGGCTCCACCACCGCCCTTCCCGAACTGCTCGGCATCGCCCCCACCGGCGAACCCCAGGCCGAGATGTGGATGGGCGCCCACTCCGGAGCCCCCTCCCGCCTCACCCGCCCGACCCGCACCGGAGGAGGCGGCCGCGAACAGGCTCTCAGCGACGTCATCGCCGCCGATCCGGAGCGCGAACTGGGGCGGGCCACCGTCGAGAAGTTCGGCCCCCAACTGCCCTTCCTCCTGAAACTGCTCGCCGCGGGCGCCCCGCTCTCCCTCCAGGTCCACCCCGACCTCGCCCAGGCCGCGCGCGGCTACGAGGACGAGGAGCGGCGCTCCGTCCCGATCGACGCCCCTCACCGCACGTACAAGGACGCCAACCACAAGCCCGAACTGATCTGCGCGCTCACCCCCTTCGCCGGCCTGTGCGGCTTCCGCAGGCCCGCCGAGGCGGCCGAGGCGATGGCGGCACTCGACGTCGACTCCCTCAAGCCGTACGTCGACCTTCTCGGCGCCCACCCCGAAGAGGCGGCCCTGCGCGAGGTCCTCACCGCGATCCTCAGCGCCGACCCCGCGGAGATGGCCGAAACGGTGAATCTGGCGGCCGTCGCCGCCGAACGCCTGGGCGGCGCCCACGCCCCCTACGCCCGGATCGCCCACCATTTCCCCGGCGATCCCGGTGTCGTCGCGGCGATGCTGCTGAACTACGTGGAACTCCAGCCCGGCGAAGCCCTGTTCCTCGGCGCGGGCGTTCCGCACGCCTACCTCGACGGCCTCGGCGTCGAGATCATGGCCAACTCGGACAACGTGCTGCGCTGCGGCCTCACGCCCAAGCACATCGACGTACCCGAACTTCTGCGTATCGTCCGCTTCGAGGCGAGCGACCCCGCCATCCTTCGCCCCGAGGCGTCCCCCTCGGGCGAGGAACTGTACGAGACGCCCGTGGACGAATTCCGGCTCTCGCGCTTCGACCTGTCGCCCGGCGCCCACCCCGTCGACCTGACCAGGGAAACCCCGCAGATCCTGCTCTGCACCGCGGGCGCCCCGACGGCGGGCACGCTGGGCCTCACACCCGGCGCCTCGGTCTTCGTCCCCTCCGGCGAGAAGGTCGAAGTGTCCGGTACGGGAACTCTGTTCCGCGCAACATCGGTGGCCTGACGTACCGTCCGTACCAGCGACTGCAACAATGTCCGGCCGTACCGCGGCGCCAGGGCCGCAGCACCGAAGAAGGGACACCAGGCACCCATGAGTGCGTCAGGCGGAACCAAGGCGATCGTGGCGGCACTCGGCGCCAACCTCTCGATCGCCGTGGCCAAATTCGTGGCGTTCCTGTTCAGCGGCTCGTCATCGATGCTCGCCGAGAGCGTCCACTCGCTCGCCGACTCGGGCAACCAGGGCCTGCTGCTGCTCGGCGGCAAGAAGGCCCAGCGCGAGGCCACCCCCCAGCACCCCTTCGGCTACGGCCGTGAGCGCTACATCTACGCCTTCCTCGTCTCCATCGTGCTGTTCTCGGTCGGTGGCATGTTCGCGGTGTACGAGGGCTACGAGAAGATCAAGCACCCGCACGCGATCGAGGCCTGGTACTGGCCGGTGGGGGTGCTCATCTTCGCGATCATCGCCGAGGGCTTCTCCTTCCGTACGGCCATCAAGGAGTCGAACGAGACCCGCGGATCGCTCTCCTGGAAGGAGTTCATCCGCCGGGCGAAGGCTCCCGAACTCCCCGTCGTACTCCTGGAGGACTTCGGCGCTCTGATCGGCCTGGTCCTCGCCCTTGCCGGTGTCGGCCTTGCGCTCGGGACCGGCAATGGTGTCTGGGACGGAATCGGCACCCTCTGCATCGGCATCCTGCTGATCGTCATCGCGATCGTGCTGGCCGCCGAGACGAAGTCCCTGCTGCTCGGCGAGGCCGCCGGCGCCGACCAGGTCGAGAAGATCAAGGCCGCGGTCGTCGACGGCGACACAGTCACCGGGATCATCCACATGCGCACACTCCACCTCGGGCCGGAGGAACTGCTCGTCGCCGCCAAGATCGCGGTGCAGCACGACGACACGGCCACCGAAGTGGCCAACGCCATCAACGCCGCCGAGACCCGTATCCGCGCAGCCGTCCCCATCGCCCGGGTCATCTACCTGGAACCGGACATCTACAGCGAGACCGCTGCGGCAGCCGGCACCAACCCCGGCAAGACCCCGGGTGCCACCGGCGGAGCCGCCCCCGCAACGCCTCCCGAAGAGCCCCCCGGCACCCCGGCGGACTCCGGTCACTGACCCGGGCCGACCCCGCCGGGCGTACACCTCCCCAGCACTCCGAGGCACCCCCTCTCCCGTCCCTCGTCGCCGCCCTCCCCGCCACTCTCCGCCCCAGGCGGGCTGGGAGCGGCTGGGCCGATCGGTGTAGATTCGACAGCAGTGTCAGACGTCGCTGCTGATGGCGGTCGATCGGTCCGTTCGCACGGACCGGCCGAGGGAGAGAGGGCCTCCGACGGACTGCGCTGCGAGCGCCCGGGCATTCGTGTGCCCGCCGCCGCAGAGCCAGCCGTGCCCAACCTCGACACCCATCACGAGGAGCAGCCCGTTATGACGACGGTCACCAACCGACACGACTTCAAGGTCGCCGACCTCTCCCTCGCGGCGTTCGGCCGCAAGGAGATCACCCTTGCCGAGCACGAGATGCCCGGCCTGATGTCGATCCGCAAGGAGTACGCCGCCACGCAGCCGCTGGCCGGTGCCCGCATCACCGGTTCGCTGCACATGACGGTGCAGACGGCCGTGCTGATCGAGACCCTGGTCGCCCTCGGCGCCGAGGTCCGCTGGGCCTCCTGCAACATCTTCTCCACCCAGGACCACGCCGCCGCGGCCATCGCCGTCGGCCCGAACGGCACGCCGGACGCCCCCGCGGGCATCCCGGTCTTCGCCTGGAAGGGCGAGACGCTCGAAGAGTACTGGTGGTGCACGGAGCAGGCCCTGACCTGGCCGAACACCCCCACCGGTGGCCCGAACATGATCCTTGACGACGGTGGCGACGCCACCCTCCTCGTCCACAAGGGCGTCGAGTTCGAGAAGGCCGGTGCGGCTCCGGACCCGTCGACCGCGGACAGCGAGGAATACGGCTACATCCTCACCCTGCTGAACCGCACCCTCAGCGAGTCCCCGCAGAAGTGGACCCAGCTGGCGTCCGAGATCCGCGGGGTCACCGAGGAGACCACGACCGGTGTGCACCGGCTGTACGAGATGCACCGCGACGGCACCCTCCTCTTCCCGGCGATCAACGTCAACGACGCCGTCACCAAGTCCAAGTTCGACAACAAGTACGGCTGCCGCCACTCCCTGATCGACGGCATCAACCGCGCCACCGACACCCTCATCGGCGGCAAGACCGCGGTCGTCTGCGGCTACGGCGATGTCGGCAAGGGCTGCGCGGAGTCGCTGCGCGGCCAGGGCGCCCGTGTGATCATCACCGAGATCGACCCGATCTGCGCTCTGCAGGCGGCGATGGACGGCTACCAGGTGACCACGCTCGACGATGTCGTCGACAAGGCCGACATCTTCGTCACCACGACGGGCAACAAGGACATCATCATGGCCACCGACATGGCCAAGATGAAGCACCAGGCCATCGTCGGGAACATCGGTCACTTCGACAACGAGATGGACATGGCCGGCCTGGCGAAGATCGACGGCATCGTCAAGGACGAGGTCAAGCCGCAGGTCCACACCTGGACGTTCCCCGACGGCAAGGTCCTCATCGTGCTGTCCGAGGGCCGCCTGCTGAACCTGGGCAACGCCACCGGCCACCCCTCGTTCGTGATGTCCAACTCGTTCGCGGACCAGACCCTGGCCCAGATCGAGCTGTACACCAAGCCCGAGGAGTACCCGACCGACGTCTACGTGCTGCCCAAGCACCTGGACGAGAAGGTCGCCCGCCTCCACCTCGACGCGCTCGGCGTGAAGCTGACGACCCTCCGCCCCGAGCAGGCCGCCTACATCGGCGTCGAGGTCGAGGGCCCGTACAAGCCCGACCACTACCGCTACTGACCCCGCCCGTCAGCGGTCGCGCACGTCACCACCGGTCAGTGACGAGCGGCCGCCGACAGACGGCACAGCCTCAGCGGCAGTGACGAGCACAGGCCCCCGCACCCCCGTGTCGGGGGCCTGTGCCGTACCGCACCCGCTCAGCCCGAGGAACCTCGAAGGACCCCATGCCCCGCGGCCGATATTCGCTTCACGACCTTCACGATCACACCCTCCTCGGCGAAGAACACTTCCAGTGCGCCCCCGGCCCCTCCGGCTGGCGCTATGTCTCCCGGACCACCGCCCCTTCCGGCGATCACCTGGGCTCCGTCGACCTCACTCTCGACGAACTGGGCCGCCCCATCCGCCTCGAACTCCACTCCGCGAGCTGGCAGGTCCGCGGCGCCGCCCTCGACGGCGTCACCTGGGTCCGTACGGACCCGACCGGTACTCATGCCACCGAAGGCAATGTGCGCGCCCACGCCTTCACCGGCACGTCCCCCGCATTCCTCGTCGCGACCTCACGGCTGCTGCGTCTCACCCCCGATTCCCCCGCGACCCGGGTCCGCCTGGTCGCCTTCACGGATCCCGTCCTTGCCCCCCGCACCGTCGACCAGTCCTGGGCTCTGGTGAACAGTGAAGCGCACGCCACTGACAACGGCCCCCTGATGGTGGACGAATACCAGGTCAGCGCCCTGGACACCGGCGAGCAGCACGCCATTCACATCGCCGGCGACGTGGTGCTCTCGGCCCCCGGGATCGAACTCGAAGACCTGGATTCCCCGCCCTCACCGGGCCGACTCGATCTCTGACCTCGGGTGTGGAACGTCTTCTCGCACCCGATCTCCTGCGGGTTCTCGCCCCCGATCACCTGCGGGCGGTCTTCGGCCGGGCATGCGATCCGGCCAGTCCTCGTCCGCGCCGTCCAGGTGGAAGATCGAGTCAGGCGGGCGGCGCGAACCCTGTCGCAGGTGCCGTCCCCTGCTGCTTCACGGCCGAGATCGCGGCCGGGACGACGGGCATCTGCGTTGCGGGGGCGACGGGAGCAGCCGCCCCGGCGCCCTTCGCGGACGGCCCGGACCCCGTCGGCGCAGAGTCAACGGCGCCACCCGGCGGTACTCCTCTCCCCGCCGGCGCAGCAACATCCTGAGCAGCGACGAACACCCGCCGCGCATCCCGTGCCTGCCGCTCGTTCACCACCGCCGCCAGATACGCACCGGCGGGCACCCCCTCGGGCACAGGAACCCCCGTACGGGCCGCCAGCTCCCCGGCCAGCCGATCCGCCATCGACCGGCCCACCTGCGCGTCGAGCTGATGCATCCGCGTCAGGTACTGGCGTATCGCCAGCCACAGACCGTCCGGCACCCCCGACAGATCCAGCGCCGCGAACCGACCGACCAGCCAGGGCGGCGGAGGCGGTACGGCAGCCGCGCGTCCGGCCGGCACCCGCTCGCGTACGACAAGCGTCCCCGCGAACACGTCCCCGAGCCGCCGTCCCCGGGCCGACACCAGGGAGGCGATGCAGGCGACGACCCCGAGCGTCATCAGGATCTCGACGACCCCCATGGCTCCGCGCACCAGCGCGTGACGGAAACGGATCGGCCCCCCGTCGTCGCGGACCACCCGCAGCCCGCACGCCAGTTTGCCCAGCGAACGCCCGTGGCTGAGCGTTTCGACCGCGATGGGTCCGCCCACCAGCACCAGCAGGAAGGCCGCGACGGACACCGCGGCGAGTGCCGCTTCATCCAGCGTGGCCGTCGCGATGGCCAGCCCGATCGACACCAGGACGAACGCAGCCCCCACCACGGTCAGATCGATGGCCATCGCCAGCGCCCGGCTCGGCAATTTCGCCGGTCTCAGTCCCAGCACGACCGCGTCCCCGGTCACGAACTCACTCATCGCCGCCCCATTCCTCACCGGTCTTCCCTGCCCCTCGGGACATCAGTCTGCCAAGCTGATCCGCAGCGCGCCGCCGTAGTACGAACCCGTACGCACCCATGCCTGGAGCAGCAGCCGACCATGGACCTCGACGTCTTCGTGACCGCCCACCACCATGAGTGGGACCGCCTGGACCATCTCCTGCACCGCGGGCGCCGGCTCACCGGCGCGGAAGCCGACGAACTCGTCGAGCTCTACCAGCGCACGGCGACCCATCTCTCCCTCCTGCAGTCCAGCGCGCCGGACCCGTTGCTCACCGCGCGCCTCACTCAGCTCGTGGCCCGTGCCCGGTCCACCGTCACAGGCACCCGCCGGGCGTCCTGGCGGGACGCGACACGCTTCCTGACCGCCGGGTTCCCCGCAGCCGTCTACCGGTCCAGGCACTGGTGGATCCCCACAGCCGTCCTCTCCACGCTGCTGGCCGCCGTCATCGGCTGGTGGATCGGCACACATCCGGAAGTCCAGTCGGCCATCGCGGCGCCGGACGACCTACGCCGCCTGACCAGCCCGGGCGGAGAGTACGAGACGTACTACTCCAGCCACCCGGCCGCATCGTTCGCCGCCCAGGTATGGACGAACAACGCCCAGGCGGCAGCGATGTGCCTGGTCCTGGGAGCCTTCCTCGGCATCCCGGTGATCTGGATCCTCTTCGTCAACGTGCTCAACCTCGGCGTCGGCATGGGCCTGATGTCCTCGGCCGGCCGTCTCGACACCTTCCTGGGGCTGGTGCTCCCGCACGGTCTGCTCGAACTCACCGCCGTCTTCATCGCCGCGGGTACGGGGCTGCGCCTCGGCTGGACGGTCATCGATCCGGGCCCGCGCAGCCGTCGGACAGCCCTCGCCCAACAGGGCCGAGCCGCACTTGGCATGGCCATCGGCCTCGCCCTGGTCCTGTTCGTCTCGGGTGTCATCGAAGGCTTCGTCACCCCGTCCGGTCTCCCGACCTGGGGGCGTATCGCCATCGGCATCGCGGCCGAGCTGGCCTTCCTCGCGTACGTCTACATCCTGGGCGCTCGGGCGGCGCGCGCGGGCGACCGGGGCGACATCGACGCCTCGGAGCGCAGCGCCGAGTTGCCGGTCGCTGCCTGATGTGCGTGCACCCCCGCTGACCTGCTAGTCTCCTCTTCGCCCCAGAAAACTGTTGACACGGTCAGACGGGGGAGGTAGATTTTACGGGTTGCGTCGGACTGGACAGGTCCGATCCCAACCGTTAACGTCTTCCTCGCTCTCACCGGAAATGAATTTCCGCAGAGCCATTGATTCTCTTATTCCGGATCACGCAACCGTTCAGCTTGGTTGAATGCTTCTGGTAAAGTCGAGTCAGTCGAAAGACAAAGGCCCTTCCAACGGCCACCGGAATTCGAATCCCTACCCGGAAACGGGGACGGAAAAGGGTCTGGTAAGGTTGGAACCGCCGGAAAGGGAAACGCGAAAGCGGAGAACCGGAAGGCGGAAATTGCGAGGCCCGCTTCGACCGGGAATCGGACGCGAAAGAGTCTGATAGAGT